>CAUTPO010000010.1:0-29148 GCA_963540475.1 uncultured Treponema sp.
TGAAGGCGTGTATTTTTATTCGGGGTTTATGTTTTTTTACAATTTGGGACGGAATAACAAGATGCCCGGTTCCGTGCAGGAAATCCGCTACATTAACCGCGACGAAAATACCCATCTATGGCTGTTCCGCTCCATTATTCAGGAGCTGCAAAAAGAAGAGCCGCAGCTTTTTACCGAAACCGCTATCGAAACTTTCCGTTCAATGATAAAAGAAGGCTGCGAGCAGGAAATTGCGTGGGGGCATTACGTTATAGGCAACGATATTCCGGGTCTTAACACTCAGATGATAACAGACTATATTCAATATCTCGGTAATTTGCGGTGCGAAAACTTGGGCTTTAAACCCGTTTACGAAGGACATGCCGAAGAGCCGCCTTCAATGAACTGGGTAAGCCAATACAGCAATGCGAATCTGATAAAAACCGATTTTTTCGAGGCTAAGTCTACAGCGTACGCAAAGTCTTCCGCCTTAATCGACGATTTATAAAAGAGGTTTTGATACTTTATAAACGGCTCATAACACATACTTTGAATTATAGAGGGGGATATACGATGATACCGGCAAAAGAATGGCTTGAAACGTATGAAAAAGTAAAAGACCTGCTTGTGTCTTCAGTGCATTACGGCGATCTGTTTTCTCAAAAAGAGGTGCAGGGAAAAAAGTTATTCGTATTGCCGATGGGCTCCGTGCATTTTCCTACCGGAAATATTTTGGTACGCGATCCGCTTGTATACCTTCACAGGAACGAAGAACCCTATCTGCAAAAAGCACCGGTAGGCATTTTTCCATTGGAAACTTTGGTCGCCGAAATAGAAGAAGACCATTACCGATATGTTGCAACACGGGTAAAGTTTTCCGATGAAAGGGCTGTTGTGTATCGGGAGGCCTTGACGGGGAATGAGGATTTGGAAGATGCCGATGGGGACAGCTTTTTCGGCTTTAATGTCGATGCGGGACTTGCAACGGTTGTCGATGTAAAAACGCGCGATGCCTATTGCGATTTTGAAGATGCGTGGATAACCGAAAATCCTGATAAAAACATCTACGACGATTATTTTGCAAAGGAATTCGAAAAAAGTTATGCACAAAATCCCCGCTTTCAAAGAGATGGAGGCGATTGGATTAACTATCCATTGGAAAGAACGGACTTGAGCGTTCCTATGATACAAAGCGGTTTCGGTGACGGACGGTATCCGGTGTATTTCGGTTATGATAAAAACGGCACTGTCTGCGATCTTGTCATCGAATATATTTTTGTCGGATAAACCACCTGCACGGATAAATTTACACCAAAATACACATAAATTTTCTCAATTATACTATGCCTCAGGCAGGATGTATATCCATACATTTTGTCGAGGCGTTTTTTAAGTAAACCCGTTTTAAAAGCTTCAGGTTCAAAGCGGTTACCTTGAACACGTAGACCTTGTTCGACAACGAAGTTACCGAACGGGTCTAATATGCACCTTGTAAATTTGTCATTTTTTTTGTATAGTATAATGATTATGAAGCAAAGAATCGGATTCTTATACCTTAAAACCGGAGCGGGACATTTATCCGGAGCAAAAATACTGTCGGATAAATTGAACGAATTATACGGAAGCGATGTTGAGTGCGCCATGATGGACGGTTTTGGGCAGGATTCGGCTTTTTTAAGACTTTTTTTCGAAAAAGGATATTTTGCTACTACAAATTATTTTGAAGCGGGCTATGTAGCTTTTTATCAATGTACAAAATCAAAAAAGGTGCTCGATTTTTTAAACAGGATTATCAGTCCCTTTCTTGTGCCAAAAATCAAGCGTTTTTTAAAAGAAAACGGCATTACCAAGGTCGTCTGTCTGCACGAAATTCTGATACCCGTAGTCCGTAAGGCCATTGATAGGATTAATCCTGAAATACCGCTTATCAGTCTTTTGATGGATCCCTTTACGGCTCATCCCATCTGGTTTTATGAAAAAAACACCGAATTGATTGTTTTTTCAGAAAAATTGTACAAAGAGGCTGTGGAAAAGTACGGATTCGAAAAAAAAAGGGTTCATATTTTTCCGATACTTCTTTCGCAAAAATTCGATAGGCCTGCTTCGCCAGCCGAAAAACTAGACATAAAACGGGACTGCGGTATTCCTGCGGATAAAAAGGTCGTTTTGATTGCAGGCGGCGGCGAGGGGCTGAAACAGGCGGTTTCTATCGTACGCTATTTTATAAAAGAAAAGACGGATGCCTATTTGGTCGTTGTGTGCGGCAAAAACAAGGCGCTTAAACTGACGCTGGAGTATCTGGTTAGGCTTTCTTTCTTTAAAACTAGTAAGATTTTAGGCTTTGTGTCGTGTATGCCCGAACTTATGAACATTGCGGATTGTGTCATAACGAAGGGCGGACCGGCAATGGTTATGCAGGCCTTGTCCATCGGGAAACCGCTGATTATTTCTACCTATGTGCGCGGACAGGAATTCGGCAATATGATGTATGTGGTACAGAATAAGGCAGGATGGTATCTACCCGACGCCCGTGCCATTGTTAAAAAAACAAACGAAATTTTTTCCGATGATACCGAATTAAAAAAGATCGAAGAAAGAATCAATAAACTCGGCATTAAAAACGGTCTGAATGCCATAGCCGAATTTATCGGCAGGGCCGACTGAGGTAAAGGGTTTTTACTTTGTAAGTTTTGCGGTGTCTGCATTGCCTTTTTGCCGAAAAATAAGTATACTTATCCGTTATGAACGGTGATTCGCTTATAAGATTCGGCATCGATGTCGGGTCCACTACGGTTAAGGTCGTTGTTTTAAATGCCGACGGTACCGTATTTTTCAGTAAGTATCAAAGACATAGGGCGGACATAAGAAGCGCCATCATTGCAGTGTGTGAACAGGCCATAGCTGCGGTCGAAAAAGCTTTTGGAAGCGGGGTTTCGTTTTCGATAGTTGTTACCGGGTCGGGAGGCCTTGCGGTGTCGAAGTGGCTGGATATCCCGTTTGTGCAGGAGGTGGCTGCCTCTACGACGGCCGTTAAAAAGCTGATTCCGCAAACCGATGTGGTTATCGAGCTCGGCGGTGAGGACGCCAAAATTACCTATTTTGAAAATTCCAACATAGAACAAAGAATGAATGGGACTTGCGCAGGCGGTACGGGGGCATTTATCGATCAGATGGCAGCCCTTTTGGAAACGGATGCTGCAGGGCTGAACGAGCTTGCAAAAAAGGCGACAACCATTTATCCGATTGCTGCGCGTTGCGGCGTTTTTGCCAAAACCGATGTGCAGCCCCTTATAAACGAGGGGGCGGGGCGGGCCGATATTGCCGCGAGCATTTTTCAGGCGGTGGTTAGCCAGACCATTTCGGGGCTTGCCTGCGGTAAACCGATCCGCGGCAAGATTGCGTTTTTAGGCGGCCCCTTGCATTTTTTAGACCAGCTGCGGGTGCGGTTTATCAAAACCCTTAATTTGAAAGACGATGAAATTATTGCGCCTGAAAATTCGGAGCTTTTTGTAGCCTGCGGGGCTGCTTTTGAAGCCGCTTCGGAAATTTTCGAGGCTAAGGATATTGCAAAAAACGCGGCGTTTACAAGGCCTTCAGCACAAGGCGGGAGTGCCGCTTCTTTTTCGCCTTTTAATGAGGCCGGCCGGACTGAAAAAAAAGGGCTTTCTTTAAAAAAAGCGGGATCAAGGGGAGCGGCACCGCTTTTTTCTCCATTTACGGAAGAAACGCGGGAGAAAAAACATCATTCGGTAACGCTTGAAGAATTTAAAAAATCGCTGTATAAAATTGCCTCTTCGGAATTAAACGAGATTCAGCGGCTTACCCCGCTTTTTAAGGATGAAGAAGAGCTTCGTGCCTTTAAATTGCGGCACGAAAAGGATAAGGCTCCGGCTAAGGAGCTTTCCAAGGCTGAGGGCGCCGTCTTTTTAGGCATCGATGCCGGATCGACTACGACAAAGGCGGTTTTGATCGATCGCGACGGAACTATTCTGTGGAAGTTTTATGATGTGAATGCGGGGAACCCCGTTGAGTTGGCCGTAAAGCTGCTTAAAATATTGTACAAGACTCTGCCGGAAAAAGCCTATATTGCCCGCTCCGTTTCGACCGGATACGGGGAACATCTTTTTCAGACGGCCTTGGGCGTTGATGCCGGCGAGGTGGAAACGATCGCTCATTATCGCGCCGCCGAATTCTTTCTTCCCGGTGTCAACTTTTTGCTGGACATAGGCGGGCAGGATATGAAATGCCTTAGAATGAAAAACGGGGCGATTCATTCCATTCAATTAAACGAGGCTTGTTCGTCAGGCTGCGGCAGTTTTCTCGACAACTTTGCCCGCTCGCTCGGTCTTTCGGTCGAAGAATTTTCGAAAAAGGCACTGCTTGCCGCAAAACCGGTCGATTTGGGCAGCCGCTGTACCGTTTTTATGAATAGCCGCGTTAAACAGGCCCAAAAAGAGGGGGCTTCCGTCGGCGATATTTCTGCAGGGCTCTCGTATTCCGTAATCAAAAACGCCTTGTTTAAGGTCATAAAACTCAGGGATGTTTCCGACATCGGAAACAAGATAATCGTGCAGGGCGGCACCTTTAATAACGATGCGGTGCTGCGGGCATTTGAACTGGTTTCGGGCAAGGAAGCGGTACGCCCCGATGTTGCCGGGCTGATGGGAGCCTACGGCGCCGCCCTTATCGCCAAGGACCAATGGCTGGAAGCGGAAAACCCTGCCCCGTCTAAGATAGCAGGCGGCGAGGACTTAAACAATTTTGAGGTTAAACCGGACTTGCGGCGATGCGGAAAGTGTGCAAACAACTGTCTTTTGACCATAAATACCTTTACCGTGATGAAAGAAACGCGGCGGTTTATAACCGGAAACCGCTGTGAGCGCGGTGCGGAAGCGGCCGCAAAAGACGCGAAGACGGCCGGTACGGGCGGAGAAAAAAAGGAGGCCGTTCCCAATCTTTTCGACTGGAAATACAAGCGCCTATTCCGCTATGAGCCCTTGCCGAAAGATAAGGCCCGCCGCGGCGAAATCGGTATTCCGCGTGTGTTAAACATCTACGAAAATTATCCGTTTTGGTTTACCTTTTTTACTGCGCTGGAATTTTCGGTACGGATATCGCCGTTTTCCACGCGGAAAATCTACGAAATGGGTCTTGAATCGATTCCTTCGGAGTCGGTGTGTTATCCTGCAAAAATTGCGCACGGACACATCGAAGCCCTCTTAAAAGCCGGTGTAAAAACAATCTTTTATCCGTGTATTCCCTACGAACGGCAGGAAGATGAGGGGGCAGGCAACCACTACAATTGCCCCATCGTTACCAGCTATCCTGAGGCCTTAAAAAACAACATCGACGCATTGCGGCAGGATAAGGACGTGGTCTATCTTAATCCGTTTTTGCCGTATTACGATAAAAAGAGGCTTACCGAACGGCTGTACGAAGAGCTCGGTGCCCGTTTTGCGCTTAGCTTTCCGGAAATAAAAGAGGCGGCTGAAAAGGCGTGGCAGGAACAGGAGCGCTATAAGGCCGAAACCGAAAAGATGGGCGAGGACACCTTAAAACTGCTTGAAGAAAAGGGCATACCCGGCATCGTTTTGTCGGGAAGACCCTATCACCTTGACCCCGAAATAAATCACGGAATCCCCCAAATGCTTGCAGGGCTCGGCCTTGCCGTTTTAACCGAAGACTCGGTAGCCCATTTACGTGCAATCGAACGGCCATTGCGGGTTGTAGATCAGTGGACCTATCATAACCGTCTGTACCGTGCCGCCCTTTTGACTGCGGAAAAAGAAAACCTTGAACTTATTCAGCTTACCAGTTTCGGCTGCGGCCTCGATGCGGTTACCGCCGATCAGGTGCAGGAAATAATGGAAGCGAAGGGAAAGATGTACACCCTCATCAAAATAGACGAGGGCTCGAATTTGGGCGCGGTGCGTATACGGATACGCAGCCTTATGGCGGCCGTAAAAGAAAGAAAGAGAAACTTGTTTAAGGCCGTTAAAAAAAGTTCGGCATATAAGCGGATTGTTTTTTCCAAGGCGATGAAAAAGCGGTACACGATTTTGGCGCCGCAGATGTCTCCCATTCACTTTGACCTTGTTGGGGCGGCCATCACTCATTCAGGCTATAATCTGGAAGTTCTTTCCGAAACGGATAAAAATGCCGTAGAATACGGGCTAAAATACATCAATAACGACGCCTGTTATCCGGCCCTGATTACCGCAGGCCAGATGATCGCCGCCTTAAAATCGGGACGGTACGACCTGCAAACTACAGCTCTGGCTATAACCCAGACAGGCGGCGGCTGCCGTGCTACCAACTACATCGGTTTTATCCGCAGGGCACTAATCGATGCAGGTTACGGCTACGTTCCGGTAATCGGTATCAGCATTCAATCGATAGAAAAAAACCCGGGGTTTAAATTGAGCCTATCCGTAATGAACCGCGTTGCCTACGCCCTTTGTTTGGGCGACTTACTAATGCGCGTACTGTACCGAACGCGCCCCTACGAGGCGGTGCCGGGCTCTGCAAACGGGCTGTACAACAAGTATTCGGTCCTCATAAAAGAAAAACTCAAACGCATCACGCGGGGCTCGTACAAAAAACTCGTAAAAGCCATAGTCCGCGACTTCGATACATTGCCGTTAAAAAATATCCGAAAGCCGCGGGTCGGCGTTGTGGGGGAAATCCTCGTAAAATTTCACCCTGCGGCGAATAACGACATTTTTTCGACGATCGAAAACGAAAATGCCGAATGCGTTGTCCCGGATCTTTTGGACTTCTTTTTGTATTCAGGAATGTCGGGCATCTACCATAATACCAGCTTGGATTCTTCGGCCTTTAAACGGTTTATCTCAAAACTTTCGATTTTTGTGATGGAATGGTACCGCCGTCCCATAAAAAAGGCCCTGATCAAAAGCCGCCGCTTTTTGCCGCCTGAGAACATTTACCGTATGGCAGATTCGGTGGACGGAATTTTGCAGCTTGGGAACGTAACGGGGGAGGGCTGGTTTTTGACTGCGGAGATGATAGAGCTGATCCGTTCGGGCGTGCCGAACATTGCCTGCGTCCAGCCGTTTGCCTGCCTGCCTAATCACGTAACGGGCAAGGGAATGATAAAAGAACTGCGCCGCCGATACCCCGAAGCGAATATTTCCGCAATCGATTTTGACCCCGGGGCTAGCGAGGTAAATCAGCTGAACCGCTTAAAACTGCTGCTTGCAAACGCAAAAAAAGGCCTGCATCCCGACGAAACAAAGGCCGTGTAGAGCGTGGTAACACGGGGTATCGCCGGTGTCTCGTGCCGGTTGATACACCGCGGTTTTGTGTGAACACTTGAGTCTTTTATACGGTTTTCAACACCGATTAAACTATCTGCCGTCTTGTGGCGGGAAAAGTTAAGGATGTACGTTTTGAGCCCTTCTAAAAGCCCGTTTTTTATCCCCTTGCGTAAAGACCGCCGCTTATGTATAATGGCGCGGTTATGAGATTGAAATATACTTTTTTTGTGATAGCCTTTCTCTGTTTGTGTTTCGGCCTGTCTTCCCAAAACCTGTATTCTCCTGCACGGGTGCTGTATGATCACGATTCTCCATATTATGACGATATCTATTTTGATGCGATGGAGCACGGAAGCACACTGCTTTCTTACCGCAAGCCCGTTTCAGCGGCGGAGCTGTATTTGACATATAAATATCTTGCAGGCGATTCGCTTTCGGAGGCGGGTGCTCAAAGCCGGCGTAATCTGGATGACTTCTTTTATAAAAACCCGACTCTATTTACTTACGGAAATTTCGGATTTGATATCAATTTGAAATTGGCCTTGCAGGCCCACTATGTATACAATAAAGAAAAGGAGCCGCGGCTTAATCCGTTTTTGCGCTATAACGATATGCCCGAACCGATTGCGGTTCCGATAAGCCTGTATCTTTCGCCCTATGTGTACGGGTATTCGGTTTTGACGGTAGGAAAAAATTTCAGCGGATATAATCTATCGTATCCGTATACCAATCTGCCCTTGGAACAAAAGGCCTTGGATTATCATTTTCCGAAAAAGGCCGGTATAGCCGGTGGGAACGGATTTTTCAATATTCATGTAGGAAGGGGGCGTCTTAATTTGGGCAAAACCTTAAACGGCAGTATGGTAATGGCGGATATAGCCGACCGGCTCGATTATATTGATGCTTCGTTTTTTTTTAAACATGCAAAGATAGACCTTACCGTTGCGGAATTGCAGCCCCGTCGGTTTTTTATAAGCCACGAAGTGTCGGTGCGGCCGGTAAAACAGTTTGCCATTACTCTTCACGAGGGGCTTATCCTTGATTCCGTATTCGATCCCAAATTTTTAAACCCGTTTATGATTTTTCATAATTATGCCGCATGGAAGGAACCCTATGTCAATCATGAAAAAGATGATCGCGTGATAGGCTGTCAGTTCGGCTTCGATATGAATATTGTGCCGGTGAAAAACTTGCGTCTTTATGGACAGTTCGGTATGAATCAATTCCAAACACCCTCGGAATTAAAAGGCGGCGCTTCCTATGTTCCCAATAGCATGGGCGGTTTGGCCGGTATCGAATACATTTATCCGATAAAATACGGATTCCTTGTGTTTACCGCTGAAGGTATGTATGCCGACCCATGGCTTTATATAGGTTTTAAAAAGCATATAAGCTTTTATGCGCATAGAAAAGAAAACGTGTATGCATCGAAAACCTATGACGCCTCGCAGATCAATTATTGGCTTGCAAACCCCTACGGCCCCGACACAATAACCGCTTTTTTAAAAACGGCCTTGGTGCTGCCTCATAAGTACCATGCTGATTTTACATACCGCTTTGTTGCAAAGGGCGAAAACGAGGAGAAGTTTTTTGATACAAAGGGTGATGAATATTATCCGACAAAACAGACTCCCGAAAAGGCAAAATACAAAACGCCTTCAGGCAGGGCTGCTTTTTTCCATACGCTTCAAATTTCTGCAGGTTATACTATTTTGAAAGGGCTGGATATAAACGGTTCTTTTGCGTGGACGGTGGCACATGGACGGGTAAGAGGCCATTCCGTTGCATTTCAAACATCCGTAATTTATTCTATCCGCTGATTGTTTTAGTTTTTTTAAGGCGAGGTTTATATGAAAAAAAAGATAGTAATTCCGTTTTTTTTATTGATAGGAATTTTAGTTTTTGCTCAAATTTCGGTGGACGTTTTTGACCCCTTTTATGACGATTTGACGGTTTGGGAAAATGCAGGACTGATAAACGATCCGCCTTCCATTCGCCCCTTTCCCATTCAGGAAATAAAAAGGATTTTAACGATTGTAATAGAAAACGGCGATGAGCAGCAGCAAAGAACTGCCCGCTATCATTATGAGCGAATTTCCAAAAAAATATTTCATTTCGGCGGTAAGACGGAGCTGGGGCTTAAATTTCCTTCAAAACGGCGGGAGTTTTTGATTGCACCGTTTGTGGACATAAACTATCAGATGGCAAAGTATTTGAGTATTGCCGCTAATTTTAACGCCTATCTAATTAATGTGCTTCCAGCCAATTCACCGCAGCCGGCATTTCAGTATTCTAAACATGATATTTCCGAAGATGGGGTAAAGGTCGGCCCCTTTTACGCTTTACCCGTTTTGAATTCTTCGGTTGCAATAGGTTCCCCCGAATATTATTTTACGGCCGGCATTGCCCGTACGGATTTCGGCCCGTTTTATGGTAGCAATATTCTAGTCGGTTCTCAAGCCCTTCATCAAGGACAATTCGTTTTTGTAGTCAATAAAGAAAAATGGACATATAATCAAGCTCTTTTGACACTTACCGCGACCGATGACGGCGGCATTAACAATCGTTCTCCCGGCAAATTCTTGGCCATTCATTCTTTAACTGTACGCCCGCTTCCGTGGCTTTCTTTCGGTATTGTCGATTCTATAATTTACGGCGGAAGGTTTGAGCCTATTTATTTGGTTCCTTTTTCCGTTTATTTTGTAGGGCAGGGCCTGTACGATTTCCCTGACAATAGTTTAATCGGCGTTACATTTACGATAAAGCCGTTAAAAGGTATGCGTTTGGATGGAGCTCTGTATGCCGACGATATGGGTTTTAATGAGATAGTGAAATTTAAAAAAGATGCAAAGGCCAGAATGGCAGGTCAGTTCGGCATTTCGTATACGATGCCTAAAACCCATTGGTTTACCTCGGTCGATTTTAATTATACCTTTGTGCTGCCGTATACGTACACACATGTGGATAATTTTTTGTTTACGGCACAAAATCGGCAAAACTATACCCATGACGGCCGGCCTTTGGGTAGTAACTTACAGCCGAACTCCGACCGGTTTAATCTTAAGCTGAAATTTACCCCGCTGGAGGGCCTGACCGTAAACCTTTTTAATACCTTTATCCGCCATGCCAATATTTCCGAAAGCATAGATGACCCTGTGCTGTTAAAGGATTACCTTTTAAAAAAATATACGACGGACGGTTCGGTTTTTAACCATGCGACAATTACGAAGCCGGACGGCAGCGGCGGTACAAGGAATAAAGAGCATGCCTTTTTGTTTTCCACGCCGTTTTTACGCCAGCAAACTATTCAGTACGTCAATCAGCTCGGGCTGGATGTAGGCTTTCACTTCCCGATTTTAAAGACTGGCGGCAATATGCAGTTTAAAATAGGCTATGTTTTTGAAGCGAATATAAATGCCGGTGTAAATAAAAATATTTATGATCCCGATATATTAACAAGTGATTTAACCGGTTGGAAAGCTAGTTCCAATTTAACTCCACAGCAACAAGATGAAATAAAGGGAGAAGCCAAAAAGCAGCTTGACGCATGGCGGAAAAATGCGCTCGGAAAAGAATTTAACCATTATTTTACCATTGCGGTAAAAATTGCGTATTAGGCTGGAACGGTGCCGGTTTAGCGGGTATCAGAAGAGGGCTGTTTCTCGAGACATTTTTTTTGTTTGTGCATAAGAGTCCATTTAAGCGCTGCGGCCGGTTTTAATCGGCCTTGTGCCAGCTCTTGTTTTTTACAGTCCAGATAACAAGGTGCGTTTCCGGCTCTTCAATAATTTCCACATCTGCATAGTACCGGCTTTTACAATGCAGGGTCGAAAAAACCCTTGTTTTTGTCGCCTGCTTTAAGGTATCCAGCATACTCATTATATACGGGCCCTCGCTGCGCGCATCTCCCAGAATAAAGCCCTCGTCCGAATCGGCCGAGCCGCAGGGGCGGAGCACGCAGGTTCCTGACAACACGGGCGGAAAAACCGTAACCGGCTCGAAGTCCTTTTCTGTTTTAAAAAGCGGAATCATTTTACGGAACGGAAAATTCAAAAGGCCCTGTATCAGCCGCTGTTCTTCGTATAAGACGGCCATCAGATTATCGGGCAAAAAAAGACAGCGCGCCATCTTAAAAAAGCGGATCCTTTTTGTTATCGGGTTTTTCTGCCAAGAATTTGTTAAACCTTTTTTCCGTGCCGATACAAGTCGGCGGGCCGAAGGCAGGCATTATTATCGTTTCGTCTGCCTGTGCCATAATCTTGTTTTGCAGGTTCGTTTTTAAATTTTTAAGCGCGTAAAGGCCCGGCATTTTTTGTATCATGCCGGCCGATAAGGCTTCGCCTGAAAAAATGATGTTTTCAATTTGAAATATGACAGCATGACCGGGAATGGAAAAATGCTTTACCGCAAAACCGGCTGTTTCGATTACGCCGTCCCCTTTCAGCGTTTGCGTTTTGATTCCGTCTATATCCGAATTTTCCGCGTAAACGGCCGCAGGATAAATTTTTAAAATGGTTTTTGTGCCGTTTTCGTTTGAACGGTCGTGGCTGCGCGTAATCAGAACTGCTTTTAAATCGAAGCCGTTCGTTTCTATCTGATCGATTATTTTGTACGTAATTTTGCAAGGGTCGATGATGAGTGCTTCCTTTGTTTGTTCGTTCCCGATAAGATATGAATTCGCAAACACGGATGGTGAAAAATGAAAATAAATCTTCATTCTGCGGCGCTTCCTTCCGGAGCGAAAACGGCTTCCCGCGTATTCGACGATTTATACGAAACCCCGCTTTCCGCAGCGTCGATGAACACGGTTTTTTTGATATTGCAGTTTTGAAAAAGCGTTTGCTCCAGTACAGAAGACATAAAACGGGAATTGTACAAGTCCGAATCGTTAAAATCGACAGCGCGGGCTGTAATGCCGTTAAAATTGTTTTGCAAAAGCTCGGAATTTTTAAAACTGCTGTTTATAATTTCCGCCCCGCTAAAAGAGGTAAACTGTATATCGGAGCCTTGAAAATCGGTATCTTCTATTTTTGAAAACTGAAAAAAGCACATACGCAGTTTTACATTCCGGCAGCGGCACCGTATAAATTTCGTATTCGAAAAATTGCAGCCCGTAAATTTCTTTTTTGAAAAATCAAGCCCGTCGAATTCCAGCCCGCTTACATTAAGGCCGTGAATATCGTCCTTTTCTTTTAAAAGAATAAGAAATTCTTCGTATCCTGTTTTTTTATCCGTAAACATTTCTATTATTTCCTGCATGCATTATAACCGCAGCAGTCGAATAAATCAAGAGAAAATCCGGTTCCGGCTTAAAAAGGTTCGCCGTTTTTTTCGATATAGACATATTTTATCAAATATACTATACTTTGAACAAAATGCTTTAGGAGGCTTAATTTATGAAGTTGTTTTTTAAGGTAAAAATTGCGGCTTTGGCCGTTGTTTTGGTCGGTACCGTATGCGCAGTAAGCTGCGGCGGAAGCGGCTCTGCGGTTTTGAACAAGGATAAACCGCTTGTTTTTTTTAACCGCCAGCCCTCCGACCCGACGACCGGCGAAATCGATATGACTGCGATGAATTGGAGCGACAAAACCTATTATGTCGGTTTTGACGCAGCAGGCGGCGGCGCCGTTCAAGGTAAGCTGATTACCGACTATCTGGCGGCTGCCGATTCTTCGTTGGACAGAAACGGCGACGGAATAATCGGCTATGTTTTGTGCATCGGCGACGTCGGCCACAACGATTCCAAGGCAAGGACCGAGGGGATTAGAAAGGCGCTTGGAACATGGGCCGGATCTACGGACCCGGGAAAGGTTCAGGAAGGTTCCGTTACCGTAGGCGGTACGGTATTCAAGGTTGTCGAACTTGAAGGAAAGGCGATGACCGGTACCGACGGTTCTACATGGAACGCGAATGCGGCTACCGAGGCCATGGGCGGCTGGGCTACGAAATTTGCACAGCAAATCGATATGGTTGTATCGAATAATGACGGTATGGCTATGGGCTGTCTGCAGGCTTCAAACTATCCTGCCGGTGTTCCCATCTTCGGCTACGATGCAAATGCCGACGCCATAGACGCGGTGGGAAAGGGCTCTTTGACGGGAACGGTGTCTCAAAACGTTGACGCTCAAGCGGCCGCTGCCTTGCAGGTTTTACGAAACCTGCTCGACGGTTTGACCGGCGATGATGTGCGCACCAAGGGCATTTCTGAAACTGACAAATACGGCAACAAAATATCGGCACCCATTCAGTATTGGAGCGACGTAAAAGCGGTTATGGCGTCGAACTCCTCGGTAACGGCCGAAAACTGGAAACAGTATATGGGCGGAACCAGAGACGCGGGCATCAAACAGACCAATGCCGACAAAAAAAAGGTCCTTTTGACCATTTACAACTCCTCGGATAATTTTCTTTCATCCTCATACATTCCCGCATTAAATTATTATGCAGGGCTTTTAAACCTCGACTTGACGATCGTTCAAGGCGACGGACAAAACGAATCGAGCTGTTTGGATAAATTTACCAATTTGAACAACTTCGATGCCTTTGCCGTCAATATGGTTAAGACCAATTCGGGTGCGAATTATACGGATAAACTGAAATACTAGACCTGTTCGATAACTCCGTTATCGAACAGGTCGACGAGTTCTAAATCGCGCAAATAGCACGATTTAGAACATCGCATTTCAAGGTAGCCTGTTCTGAAACTGAAGTTTCCGAACAGGTTTACTGATCGGTCTTGAAGATACAAAGTTAAAAAGGCTTTCGAAAAGCGGAATGCAAGGATTTCGGGAGCCTTTTTAAAAAAAGCGGTGTCTGCCGTTTTTTTGAGGGACAGGCACCGTATATCCGGCACGATGGTTTTGATGTACACGTGAAGTCCGGATCAGGGTATCATTCCGGACAGGTAGGCACCTTTCACTCGAGTGAGTGGATACTACACACCAAGGTGAGTGGATACTACATTCAAAATCGTGCTATTTGTGCGGTTTTGAACTGGCAATAATGGTATCGAACCGGTCTATTCTCGTAGCTGTTGAATTGATAGGAAGAAATTATGGGCACTGCCGTACTTGAGATAAAAAAACTTTCCAAATCTTTTGCAAAAAACAAGGTTCTGGACGGAATAAATTTGACCGTCAAAAAGGGCTCGGTAATGGGGCTGATGGGAGAAAACGGAGCTGGAAAGTCCACTATGATGAAATGCCTTTTCGGTATTTACAACAGGGACGAGGGGCATATTTTTCTTGCAGGCAAGCCCATCGAATTCAAAAACCCGAAAGAGGCCTTGGAAAGCGGGGTTGCGATGGTGCATCAGGAGCTGAACCTCTGCCTTGACAGAACCGTAGCCGACAATCTCTTTTTGGGAAGATACCCCACGCATTTCGGCGTCGTAGACGAGGTAAAAATGTTCGAAGATGCCGTTTCCCTGTTTTCTTCTTTAAAAATGAACGTCAACCCGAAGACTATTATGCGGACAATGTCCGTATCACAGCGTCAAATGGTCGAAATTGCAAAGGCCGTTTCCTACGATTCAAAAATTATCGTTTTGGACGAGCCGACCTCCTCGCTGACCGAAAGGGAGGTCAAAAAGCTCTTTTCGATCGTCAGAGAACTGCGGCAAAAGGGGGTTTCGTTTATTTATATCTCGCATAAAATGGACGAGATTTTCGAGATTTGCGACGAGGTAGCAGTGTTGCGGGACGGAAAAATGATTGTGAGTACGCCCATTGCACAGACGGATATGAACGAAATTATAGCTGCGATGGTCGGCCGCTCCCTCGACAAGCGTTTTCCCGATACCGATAATGTTCCGGGCGAAGATTTTTTGAAGATAGAAAACCTGACGACAAAGTATGCGCCCGTGCTCGAAAATATTTCGTTTACGGTAAAGCGGGGCGAGATTTTCGGTTTGTACGGTTTAGTCGGGGCCGGGCGCAGCGAACTTTTGGAAGCCCTTTTCGGCATACGGACTATAATCTCAGGCGAAATTATCATCGGCGGCAAAAAACTGCGCTTTAAAAACAGCCGGGAGGCAATGTCGTACGGTTTTGCAATGCTCACCGAAGAGCGCAAACTGAACGGTATGTTCGGAAAAGATACCATCGAATTCAATACGGTCATTACCAATCTGAATAATTACAAGACCTTCGGCGTCTTATCCAAGAGGAAGTTAAGAGAAGCCGCACACCGGCAGGTTTTGACGATGAAGACGCGGTGTGTTTCCACCGATCAGCCCATAACGGCATTAAGCGGAGGAAATCAGCAAAAGGTCATTATCGGTAAGTGGCTCGAACGTTCTCCTGATGTGTTTTTGATGGACGAGCCGACGCGGGGTATTGATGTCGGCGCAAAATACGAAATTTATCAGCTAATTATTAAAATGGCTAAGGAAGGAAAAACGATTATCGTCGTGTCAAGCGAAATGCCCGAAATACTGGGCATTACCAACCGTATTGCCGTTATGTCAAACCGCCGTTTGGCCGGCATTGTCAACACGAAGGATACGGATCAGGAAACACTGCTCAGACTGTCCGCAAAATACCTGTAACCGCGGAGGGCTGAAGGAATGGTACTGACCGAATTCGATCCGAATAAAACGGCTGTTATAAATGCGTACGATTGCGTAAAACCGCTGCCCGATTTTCCGAAAACGGCGGTGTCATGCTTTTCCCATATCACCTTCGAGCGGCTGGTAAATGCTCTAAGCGGCGTCAAGATTGCGGAGCTGACAACGGCAAATATGCAGGTTCCGGTATATCGGGTCAGGTACAAAAACATTGAAGCGGCCCTGTTTCTTTCTTTGGTGGGGGCTGCGGCCTGTGTCGGCATTTTAGAAGATATTTTTGTGCTGGGGGCGGAAACGGTGATCCTTTTTGGAACCTGCGGCGTTCTTCATTCGGGGATAGGGGACTGTTCGCTTATCATTCCCGACTCTGCCGTACGCGATGAGGGTACGAGCTTTCATTATGCGCCGTCTGCCGATGAAATTGCCGTAAACCTCTGCTATCGGGACGAATTTATACGCATATTGCAAGAACACCGGTACCCGTACACGGTCGGTAAGGTATGGACGACGGATGCGATGTACCGCGAAACCCGCGAAAAAACGGAACGCAGAAAAAAAGCCGGCTGTATCTGTGTGGATATGGAATGCTCGGCTGTTGCGGCTGCTGCCGCGTTCAGAAATAAGCGGGTTTTTCACTTTTTTTATGCGGCCGACAATTTGGACGGCGGAAAATGGGAGCCGAGAAGTCTTTCGAATACTGCCAATGTAAGCGGAAAAGATATGGTAGCATTTTTGGCAATGGAGCTGGCTGCAACAATAACGGAGAAGGAGTCTGTGTTAAAATGAGAACAAAACCTAAAATTATACTGATACTTGTATGCGCCCTATTGGTCGGTGCAATTCTAGCCTGTGTTACACTGACGATACTGGTTACGGTATTTACGAATTCGGAACCGTATAAATATTCCCTTAGGATGATCGAAAACAATGCCGAAATACGGGACTACCTCGGCGCAGGCTATACAAGAAAGGGAATGATCACCGGGTCTATAAATATGAGCGGCAGTGCATCGGGAACTGCAAACATATCGTATAAACTAAAAGGGAAAAACGGTGTTTCGCGGGTATATGTGGAAGCGGTAAAAGAAAACGGCCTGTGGTTTTATCAAAGGCTGGTGTTTTACAAACAATCGGGAACAGCCGAATCGATAAATTTGCTGGAAGAAAATAATTGAAGAATAAAAGGACATCTCTAAAAATTTCAGCTTTAGAGGGGCCTAAAAGAGGGTGTTATATGGAAGATGAAAACGCAAAAAAAGAAGAAGCGAAAAGCTTTGACGGAGTTTTTCCCGTAACCGACGAAAAACTCGAACAATATACCGAAAAACTCTGTGAGCTTCGCAAAGACGGCGCCGACAAGGTTATGTCGCTAAAGAGCCAGATTTTTGCCATTAAGAAAAACAGGCTGCTTGATAAGGACGTAAAGACCATGCTTGTGCAGGAACATCGGCAAATGCTCGATGAGGCGGAAGCGGTTGCGAAAAAAAACCGCAGTGCCGAAAAAGCGCTGACTGCCGAAGCCGTACAATATTCCGATAAGATATTCAACGAAAATATCGGTGCCTTTATCCGGGAAGAAAACGGCAAACAACAGCTTTTGAAAAAAGAGTACCGCGAAAAAGTGCAGCGCATAAAAAAAGAAGGCGAGGCAAAAAAGAAAGAAATATGTGCCGCGTATTCCGCCCGAAAATCGAAAGAAGATATACGCTCATTAACGGAGGATCTGACTTCGAATAAGTACGAAATATCGACAGCCCTTTTCGATGCGAAAAACCGCTATCTTTCTGCAACGGAAAATTCCAAGGACGCAAAAAATCAGGCCTATATCGATCATATCCAAAAAAACATCGGTTTACGGAACGGTAAAACCAACCTGTACGAAAATGCCGTTTTAAGTTTTAGAAGTTATGTCTATAAATTCAAACTTTCCAAATTCTTGCTCGATAACGGCCTGTATCTTGCTATCTTGGTCTTTTTTATCGTATGTATCATTATTGCGCCGATTTCCGGCAACGGAAATCTGCTTTCGCTTTCGAATATTTTTACGATTTTGGAACAGTCATCCACCCGAATGTTTTATGCGCTCGGCGTGGCGGGGCTGATTCTTTTGGCGGGTACGGATTTAAGCGTCGGAAGAATGGTTGCGCTGGGGGCGGTCATAACGGGGCTTATTTTGCATCCGGGGCAAAACATCGTAACCTTTTTCGGTGCGGGACCGTGGGATTTTACCGCCCTTCCTATGGCTGTGCGCGTCATTATGTCTTTGGGCTTATCGATTTTTATCTGTATCTTGTTCAGCGCCTTTGCCGGTTATTTTTCGGCCAGTTTAAAAATACACCCGTTTATTTCGACGCTGGCAACCCAGCTTATCATTTACGGCCTTCTTTTTTTCGGTACGAGCGGAACACCGGTCGGCTCTATCGATAACGGTATTAAAGACCTGCTCGGCGGAAGGTGGGTGCTCGGCGTAATCGGCGGCGAATTTATTACCTTTCCCAAGCTGATAATTCCAGCCGTCGTAGCGATTATTGCCGCATGGTTTATTTGGAATAAGACCGTTTTCGGGAAAAATATGTACGCGGTAGGCGGAAATGCCGAAGCCGCTGCCGTAAGCGGAATAAGCGTTTTTAAGGTTACGATGGGCGTTTTTATTATGGCTGGCGTGTTTTACGGAATCGGCGCCTTCCTTGAAGCCTTTCGGGCAAATGCAAGTGCGGGCACGGGGCAGGGCTACGAACTCGATGCTATTGCGGCCTGTGTTGTCGGCGGCATTTCGTTTAACGGCGGTATCGGAAAAATCGGCGGTGCGGTTATGGGCGTTATCATCTTTACAAGCTTGACGTACTGTCTGACCTTTTTAGGTATCGACACGAATTTGCAGTTTGTATTTAAGGGCCTTATCATCATTGCCGCCGTTGCCCTCGATAGCGTAAAATACTTAAAGAAAAAATAAGGCCGGCCGTGCTGAAAAAGGGATAAAATGAAAGAGAAAATAACCGATAACGGCGGAAGCGCTTTGATGCAGCGGCTCGATACTCTTAAAAAAGAATTTGTTGTGCGGTACGGCAGTTCGGATAAGGCGCTTTTTTTTGCCGAAGCCCCTGCACGCATAAACATAATAGGAGAGCACATCGATTATAACGGCGGCCCCGTTTTCCCTGCGGCTATTGACCTGTATCTGACCATAGCTTTGCGGAAGCGGGACGATGATGTGATTGTGTACGAAACGATGCAGCCGGGGCTTAAACGGTACGAATTTTCCGTGAGCAAACAATTCGAATTTTGTGCGAAAAACGAATACGCCAATTATCTAAACGGTATGCTGACCTACATGCAGGAAGCGGGGCTTCGGATCAATTCTGGATTCGAGATTCTGATTACAAGCGGTATCCCTTCAGGCAGCAGTATATCCTCTTCGGCCGCCTTGGAAATGTGCTTCGGTACGGTTATCTGTGCCGCCTTCGGTTTCGATATTGACGGTATCGCGCTTTCGAAAATCGGCAAACGTACGGAAAACGAATTTATCGGTTTGCAGTCGGGAATAATGGATCAGTTTATTATCGCAATGGGTAAAAAAGATCACGCGGTTTTGTTGGATACCGCCTCACTTCGCTATGAATATGTTCCGCTGCAGGTTGAACCGTACAGAATCATCGTTATGAATTCCAATAAACCGCGAAAACTCTCCGAATCCAAATACAACGAAAGAAAAAGCGAATGCGAAAAGGCGCTTAGCTTTTTAAAACAAAAAACAAGAATCGGCTTTTTGTGCGATTTAAGTCCGGCGGATTATAAGAAATTAGAGCCCGGTTTGACTGCCGCCCTTGGCGGAATTATTGCAAAACGGGTGCGGCACTGTGTTAGCGAGGCAGAACGGGTACGATTGAGTGCTGAGGCCTTGCGGAAAAACGATCTTGTTTCTTTAGGGAACCTTTTAAAAGAGTCGCATCTATCCTTAAAAAATGATTATGAAGTTACGGGCAAAGAATTGGATTGCCTTTATTTTGCTGCCGTAGAACAGGAGGGCTGTTTGGGCGCGAGAATGACGGGGGCAGGATTTTCAGGCTGCGCCATCGCAATTGTGCATAAGGACCGGTTTGCCCGCTTTGCGGAAAATGTCGGTACACGGTATAAAAAGGAAACAGGGCTTGATGCCGGCTTTTTTGCCTGTACGGCTTCTGACGGCGCCCGTATTTTGTAAACCTTGACGAAGATAAGCGGGCGTGTTCAAAGCGTTTTGTACGCATCAGTTCTTGCGACTGTTGACATTCCCCCTGCTTATATTATAGTATAGGTTCTGACGTTCCGAAAACGCGAAATTTTTGTAAGCAGATACAACGGTTTTGCATACGGAATGCCGCTTTTTGCAAGGTGCAGATACACGGAGGCATAATATGAGTTTAGATAAATCGAAATGCGAAAAATATATTCGTATTTTGAAAGAAGAATTGGTACCGGCTCTCGGCTGCACCGAACCTATTGCAATCGCCTATGCAGGTGCCCATTTAAAAAAGATTATGGGAGCTCTTCCCGATGAGGTATTGATTGAAAGCAGCGGAAACATCATAAAAAATGCAAAATCCGTTACCGTACCGAACAGCGGCGGAATGAAGGGAATGGAAGCGTCGGCCGTCATCGGAATAATAGCCGGCAATCCCGACAAGGGGCTTGAGGTCTTGGCTGACGTAACCGAAGCGGATATAAAAGAAGTCCGCGCCTTTTTGCAGAAAAACTGCACCAAACTGAAATTGATGGACACGCCCGCAAGTTTGCACATACGTATAACAGGTAAACGGAACGGGGATACCTATGTTTCGGAACTTATTCATCAACATACGAATATCGTCCTTTTGAAAAAAAACGATACGGTCATATTTGAAAAGCCCTATGACCTGCATGCAGCTGGGGGAGGGATAACCGAACGCTCCTGTTTGAACGTAAAAGATATTTTGGAATTTGCTGATTCGGTCGATTTAGACTTAGTCGCCCCCATCCTTGAGCGGCAAATAGAGTATAATATGCGTATTAGTGAGGCCGGTTTAAAAAATTCATACGGAATAGAAACGGGTAAAAAAATCTTAAAATATTATCAAAAAAAGGGGCCGGGTTTTTCGTTGAAAATTCAGGCTGAAGGCGAGGTTGCCGCCGCTTCCGATGCGCGGATGTGCGGCTGTCCGTATCCGGTGGTAACCAATTCGGGCAGCGGTAATCAGGGGCTTGCCGTTTCCGTGCCGGTCATTGTGTATGCTAGAGAAGAAAAACTGGAAAAAGATAAACTTATCAGAGCCCTTATCGTCAGTAATCTGTTGGCGATTCACCAAAAAACGGGGATAGGAAGGCTTTCTGCATATTGCGGCGCAGTAACTGCGGGGGCGGCAAGTGCGGCGGCCATTACGTATATGCGGGGAGGAAGCTACGAGCAGGTGTGCGGCACCATTACAAACACGCTTGGAACCGTATCGGGGCTGATCTGCGACGGGGCAAAACAGTCTTGTGCTTCTAAAATTGCGGCAGCCTTAGACTGTGCGTTGTTTTCGCACGATATGGCCATGGACGGCAGCTATTTTGACGAAGGGGACGGCATAGTAAAAGGCGATATAGAAAAAACCATTGCAGGGGTCGGCGTCGTGGCTGCGGAAGGAATGGTCAAAACCGATAAGGTGATCTTGGACGTAATGCTTAAATAAGAAGCGCGGCGTTTCGGTACCTTCCGTAAGCAGAAACAAACCTTATGCCGCGGTAACTGCACGGCCCACATTCTTTTTTCGGTATAACAAAACAGTGCTAAAAAACCTTGGCGCAGCCGGTGGGTTTTGCCTTGTACGAAAGCGGCTTAAACCCGAAAATACGCTCATAGTCGCTGAGTTTTTCGATATAGGCATTGGCGTTTTCTTCTTTTATTATCGTAAAGGTACAGCCGCCGAACCCCTTTCCCGTCATACGGGCGCACACCAGATTAGTGGCAAGCGGCTCTACGAATTCCAGCGAACGTTTTACCAGCCAGTCCAGTTCGGGACAGGAAATTTCAAAACGGTCCCTCAACCCTTCGTGAGAGCGGGTCAAAATTCTCGAAAGCGCTACATTATCTTTCCGTTTTAAAGCGTCTACTGCATCGTCCACACTGAGCGACTCTCTTATTATATACGTAACACGGCGGCGTACCGATTCGGGGATTTCGATTTCTTCAAGCATTTTTTCCGTAAGCTGCGACATATCCTTGGGGATGTCAGGCTGCTTTTTTACAAGCTCGTATGCATCGATACATTCTTCAAGCCGTGCACCCAGTTCTTCGCGGGCTATAATCCGCGGAACGCGCGAATCGGTTAAAATAATCGTATGCCCTTCTATCGGAAAAGAATAAATTTCCGCCGTTTTTTTTCTGTGATCGGTCCGCACACAGTTATTGGCCTTGGCAAAAAGTGCGCAGAGTATGTCAGCCCTGTGAGCATAGGTATTCAGGTGTTGAATGTTTGCGTGCTCCAAAATATCTACAAGATCGCTTTTTGTCAGTTTTGGCGCAAACATTTTCCGCAACACGAGGGCTGTCGCGGTTTTCAGGGCGTTGGGTGTTCCTAAGCCCGCATCGGCAGGTATATTCGAAAAAATCGTAAAATTCAACCCCGAAACAGGGTACCCGAAATCGTTAAAGGAGGTAATTACGGCCTTGACCGAATTGGCCCATCTGTCTTCTTTTTTGTATCGTAAACCGGAGGAAGAAATTTTTTTGCGTTCGTTTAACGAAACCGAAAAAAGTCTGAAATTATTGTCCTGCCGTCTTGAAGCGCACACATACAGGTAGTGGTTTATGGCCATCGAAAGGGTGTTGCCCTGCGCAAACCATGTATGCTCGCCTAATAAGTGAAAACGGCCCGGTGCGGAGGCGCAGGCTTCCGGTTCGTCTCCATATTCGTCAATATGAAAAGTTACTATCTTTTGCATATTTATATAATACCCGTTATATTGAATTTTTTCAACAAAAATATTAAAATAGATTGAAATTTTATGCATTTTTTTTCGTTTTTTTTGGTAATCGTCCTATCGTCTGCGCTTTTTTCACTCGGTATTCCCAACGAGTGGCTTCATTTTGGGCATCCGGCAGGGTTTCTCGCTCTGGTTCCTGTGTACTATGCGCTGTTACGGTGCTCTTCATATAAAAAGGCGGCCGTTCTTTTCGGGGTGCAGGTTCTTTGCGTTCATTTGTTTTCCAGTTTTTGGCTTGCTTTTTTCGGCGATTTTGCCGTTTTTACACTGGGCGCTTCGAGTATCGCCTACTTTTTTTTAGCCATGCCCTTCGGAATGTTTTTTTATTATGTTTTGAAAAAGGGTAAAAACGCAAGAATTTTTGGGTTTGCGGCTGTTTGGCTGATGTGGGAGTATTTTAAGTCGAACGGCTTTGTCGCCTATCCGTGGGGCGTCGTTGCAATGACCGGTTTTTATTTAAAGCGCTGGATTCAGATTGCCGATGTTGCAGGCGTGTGGGGGCTTTCCTTTGTCCTGCCGTTGTTTGCGGCAAGCCTCGGCGAAGTTTTGCATATTTTTGTACAGGCGGAAAACCGCAGTGCCTTTTTACAAAAGGCGGGCAGACAGAGGCTTCCCTTTGCCGCAGCGGTCGTGCTTTTTGCTGCGATAAACGTTTACGGCATAGTCGTTTTGCATAACAAGGCAGAACCAGAAACCTACCTGAATACCGTCATCGTGCAGCAAAACGGCGACCCGTGGGATATGGGGCGTTTTGAATCATACCTGAAAAATTCGCAGTTTTTAAGCAGAAAGGCTGTTTTTTCCGCAGCGGAAAAACCGGACTTGGTGGTTTGGAGCGAAAGCGCCCTTGCTGCAGCCTACACCGAAGACAGCTCTTTTTATGCGGACTTTCCTGAATCCGAGCCCTTTTTGGACTTTTTGACCCGAATCAAAACACCCCTTTTAACCGGCACGGCATATTACGACGAAAACGATAAAAGCTATAATTCCGCTTTTTTAATTTTGCCGACGGGACGGGTAGCGGCTAGATCGGCTAAGATGCAGCTTATTGCCTTTGCGGAATATATGCCGTTCAGCGATAATCCCCTTGTGCAAAAATTTTTCGATAAACTCGTCGGTTTTTCAAGCGGATGGACGCCCGGAACCGAATACAAGGTTTTTTCCGTCGAAAATTCCGAAGGCCGAAAGGTACCCTTTACCGTACCGATTTGCTTTGAGGACGCCTTTCCTTCTTTGTGCCGCAGCCTGCATAACGGCGGAAGCGGTGTGTTGATCAATATAACAAACGATTCGTGGTCTAAAACGGCGAGTGCCGAATATCAGCATTTTGTCATTTCCTATTTTAGAGCAATGGAATTGCGTACCGGTTTTGTTCGGTCGACCAATTCGGGCTTTTCCTGCGTCGTCGATGCATACGGCACCGTTTTGGACTCGCTTCCGCTGTTTACGGCCGGCTCGATGACCGTCCGTGTTCCCGTTTACCGGAACGTAAAAACGGCCTATGCCTTGCTGGGCGATTGGCTTGTGATGCTCGTTTTTGTTGTGCTGATAAAGGTTTTGGCAGCCGATTGGCTTTATGAGGTAAGGCGTTCTGCATCCCGAATTGTACCGAACTGTCATTGGAAAGAAGCAGGGCCGAAATTCCTAAAACATATCAGAAGATATAAGCCGCTTTTTGCCGTTAGAAGAAGCTGTGCCGTTAAAAAAAGCCGCTGCAAAAAACCGATGGGAAAAGGCTCGTCCGAAAACCGCTCAAGCCCTGCCTGCGTTTTAGACGGCTGCGGGTTAAAGAAAGCGCCTTTTTAAAGGCCCTTTCTGCAGCTGGTGCGCTAACCCGTGTGGGGGAGGTGTATTCAGGGGACATTGTTACGCTTTTTCCGCATTTTCTTCTACGTATTTTTTGAATTCTTCCTCGCTCATTTTATCGGAATATATCGGATATAGCGCTTCTATCAATTCTTCGATTGTGGGGAATTTTGCTCCGTCAAGTTTGTATGACATACGACTTACCTCTCCATGTATTCTAACATATCTTTTACATTATTTTTTGACGCCGGCAGCTTTTTTACATTTTTTATCGGTTTATGCAGTTCTTCCATATATTTGGGGCTTGTGGGCCGCTCACCGCAGGCCTCGTATATCGTGTCCGCCTCGTATGCGGGGTGATCTTTTTCGATTAAAATAAGCGTTTCGCTGCCGCGGTTTTGCATAAAGCGGCTTTTTACGGCTGCCCCGTAGGCTGCTGCAGTGGACGTATCGAACATAATGCCGTACCGCTGATAGGCTGACCGTATAAGCCCTGCGTATTCTTCTTTTTTGACGGCTTCGGGGAAGATCAGAGCCTTCATTATTGAGGGGCTTAATTCGAAGATTTGTTCAAGCCGTTCGATATTGGACGGGCTTACGGGATCTGCTGCGCTTCTTTTGGTAAGCGGAACTTCCATCGTTTTGCAAAAGCATTCCCCGTCGCCGTCCCCGCATAGCTCGGCTGTAGAATCCGTTATAAATCCGTTCAGCGAAAGGCAGTTTTTCCATGCATAAAGGCCGGCGGCAAGGTTTCCGTAATTGCCCGAATGCAGCGCGTAATAAATTTCTCCGCGAGAGTGCTTTCTAAATCTGGTAAAGGCAAAAATATAAAAGAACATTTGCGGTAAAAGCCGGCCTATGTTTACCGTATTTGCCAGCGTAAGACCGTACTCTTTTACGAGTTTTTTGTCAAGATAAACCGAGCGGATCAAGTTCTCCACGTCCTGAAGACTGCCTTCGCATTCAACCGAATAAATGGAGCCGCCGTTTTCGGCCAAATACCGTTCGGGAATACCGGCTGCAAACCCTTTTGGGTGAATCAAAAGGGTTTTTAACCGCTTTTTGTTCCCAAAGGCCGCCGCCATACTGTGCCCGTTTTTCCGTGTACCGGTTGCAAGGACTATCGCTGTGCGGTTTTTTATGGTCAGGATATGTTCCAAGACGGAAGCGAGCCACAAAAACCCGAAATCCCGATGACAGCCGGTAGGACCGTGAAATAGGTCGAGCAAAAAAAGCCGCTCGTCCAATTGTTTCAGGCGCGGGCTGTAATTTTCGAAGGCGGCCGTTGCGATCCGCTCCGAAACGGCGGGGCTGAATTCCTCCCTGAGCATTGCAGAAGTCAAGGTTCCCGCTATCGAAGCAAAGCTTGAGCTTTCGCTTAAGTGCGAAATCCACGGTGTTAAATCCATCGTTTCGTCGGGAACATACAGTCCGCCGTCTTCCGGTATACAGTCGGTAATTGCTTCATAAAAAGAAACCTTATGTGCGCTGTTTCTGGTGCTTCCCAAATTCATCTTTTGCAGCCCTTATGCGTGTAACGTAATTTTGTACTTTTTTACGAATTTTACAGGCCGATAGGTCATCTTGGCCTGCCGCAAGCCCTCGTTCCCGAGGTCCTGTTCCCTGTTGATAAATTCGATATATTCGGGCAGATAGCCTGCGAAGGCATAGTTGATGTACTGAAAACTACCCTTGTACGAGGCGTCTGCCTTTTCGAATAAGGTAACGGCTGTTTTGCGGTCGGGGTTGACCTCAGCGAGGGTCCATGCGACGGGAATACCCGTAACATATAAAACGATTCCCATCATAGATGTCCGCTGAAAAATTTCGAGGGCTTCGGCTGCCGGCCGATAGTCCGAGTCGGCAAGGCTTTGCGGATCCCGCGACTTTGCCCATGTTTCCAGTACTTTTTTTGCATCATCGGCGTTTTCCGCCGTAAGCGGTTCAACTGTTATGCCGGTATATTCTTTTTCGAATTTATTGATGTGGGTCTTTTTTTTTGTGAAAATCCTTGCCGGGAATCTCGGCCAGATTTTTTCTTGAATAAATATAATCAAAATTGTCCCTGTCTTCTTCGATTCCCAAATTCTTAAAATAAGGCAGATCGAAAACGTCTTTATTTTTCTCTAAAAACGATTCGGATAAAACCATCCATTTTTTGTATTTTTCCAACAGTTCCTTGGTTATTTCGACGTTTACGGTACAGCAGGGGGTCATAAAAAAACGCTCGTTTTGATATTCTCCCGTAATTATCAATAAACCGTCCGTTTTCGAAATTTCGTATTTGTAGTTTCTTCTAAAAAGATACAAATTGATAAATGATAATTCCGATATTCCGTCAGGCAGATTTTTCAGGTAGAATTCGATCTCTTCTTTCATATCGAGCGATATGGGAGCGAATTCCGGATATTTTGGAATACTCATACCTATATCCTACTCTTTTTAACGAAAAACGGCAATAGTTTTTTTTAAAAAATTCGTTTTTATATTGAAATTAGGGGGGTATTTAGGTATACTTACAGCCGTGTTCTTGCACAGTAGGCGTTTGTGCACGGACAGGCAGCGCGGCTTCGTTTTTACGTATTTGTTTTTACAATATGATGGACTAAAACGGCTTAAGGCGGAGCCGATCAATTCGCTTTTTATATGGAGGGTATATGAAAAAAATTATATTTGTTTTGGCCGCCGGTTTTTGTATGTTTTCGGCATCGGCTTTCGATCTTTTTGATATTTCAGGAGACGTAGGCCTTGGATATATGAATTATTCCCTGTTTACGACCTTTAATTCGAGTGCTTTAAAATCGGACTTGAAAAACAGTTTGTCGGGAGCTTTGGGCGAAGGCAATTTGAAATATGATGAGCCTAAGTCGCAAGACTCCTATAACGCGCTGGGAGTGGGCCTGTCCGTTAAGATAAGTTATTTTTTTACGAATCTGACCGTTGGCTTTCCATTTATACAGGTTCCCACCGGCTACGATCCTTTAGCGGCTAAGTTAAATGATGCGGGCGTTTCGAATAGACTGACAAATTCGGTTATTTTGGATTGGCAGATAGGCGGCGGAGTTACCCTTTTTAAAAACAGGCCGCTCAATATTTTTTTAGGAGCGGGACTCGGCATCGGCTATATAAGAACAGGGCGAAAGCTTCCCAAAGCCTTTGTCGATACGATAAAGGATAAGCACAATAGACCGGTTGCGGCAAGTCTTGACGAGATACGGAGCATTGCAATGCTCGGCATTGGGGTAGATGTGGGTATAAAGTATTTTTTTACACAGCATATAGGACTTGTGTTGGACATTAAGGATACGGTTTATTTTCTCCCGTTGTCAAATCAACGGTATTACCGCGGAACCGATGTGAACGGTAGGAATTTTACTTACACGATTACAAAAGATAATAACCAAGAAGTAAAGTCGCTGATTAAACGGTCGTGGGCAAATAACTTCAATATCAGGCTTGGTCTCGCCTTAAAACTTAAGTAAGAGGTTTTTCTTTTTGTAATTTTTTAGGTAAGTTGTTTGTTGTTGGTTTATGCAAAAGGACTTTGTCCTTTTGTGATACATTACAAGCTCCTACGGTGTACTACATCGGAGGAGACGATTTATCGGAGGATACTATGGTACGTCGCAAATTGTTTGTTACAGTTTTTATGCTGTTGTTGGCTGCGGGATCGGTTTTTGCCGAAGGCATATCGATTTCTTTCGGCCCCGCTTATACGAATTATTTTATCCGCTCCAAGGTGGACGGTGAAAGTTCTATCGGATCGATTAAGGGAGTTCTCGGCGATGCGTTCGGCAAAAACAAGGACGAGGTGATAAATGCGGCCGGGTTTGCCGTGGATATAAGGGGTAAACTGTTTTATGCAATGCTGCAAATGGCCTTTCCTTCCAAAACCCATTCCGATATTTTGAAAAGCGGAAGTTCAGCCTTGAAGAATTCCGCACTCATCTTCGATTCGCAGTTGGGAATCGGTATGACGCTTTTTAAGGATTCCCCCTTTAACCTGTTTTTAGGAGCAGGGATCGGTTTTAATACCATGTATTCGAATCAAAAGGTGAAAATACCGTCTTATGGAGAAGTAAGTTACGCTAAAACCGATTTTATGCTGGGAGTCGGTGTTAACGTGCTGGCAAGTTTTTATTTTACCAAAATAATAGGTATTTACGGGGGCTTGGCCGATACCGTTTATATGGCACCCATCAAGGCACAAAGAAAATTCACTGTTGCCGGAAAAGATTATACGCTTGACAGTGCCTCGGGCAACGTAAAAAACAGTATCGCTAACAGTTTTAATTTAAAGCTGGGGCTTTCCATACGCTTTTAAAAGCCCATACACTGAACCCTCATATCGGGGGTGACGTTTATCCGTGTGAAAGGGGGTAATACCTCTCGGTTCTTTTTGAGTGTAACATACGGGTATTAAAGCCGGCCGCAGACGCCTTATCACCATATCCTAATGCTTCTTGAGTCGGGGTATGGTGATTACGGTATTTTTTTACAGCTTGCAACTTCCCGTAAATTATGGTAGAATAAGGTGAT
>CAUTPO010000011.1:0-29084 GCA_963540475.1 uncultured Treponema sp.
AATTGAAAACTTTATAAAAGCTATTCATTTTTTCCTTTTTTGTTGCCTTTGGGCAGTCCATCTAACACCCTTTCGGCTGTTCCTCATAATATCATAAAAACGGTTCGTTTTCAACCTAAGATGACACATAACAAAAAATGACATTTTTCTACCGTAACATTCGCTGGAATAACGCAGCAAAAGGCAGGTTAGGCCTATCTTCACTAAACAGGCTACCGCAAAATCACATTCTCAAGGTTTTGGGGCAGACCCTGCCTTCAGGACGGCGGGCGGTTTAATTGTGCGAGAGCGGCGGATGAGAGGAGCTGTATAATCCCTGCACGGTGATGGGAAGGTTTCTTTCGTTTTTACATTCTTTCCAAAAAACTTTTCATTAAGGCGTTTGCTCTTTTTATATCGTCTTTCCATGAAGCCGAACCCGTGTACCACATTTCCGTTACAAAGCGCCGCACGCCGAGTTCCCACGCTTTTTTAATGCCGCCTGCAAAATCCACGTGTCCCGTTCCAAACGGAATTTCGCGGTATTTGCCGGGCACGGTTTCTTTTAAGTGCATTGCAAGGATATGCCCCCGCCCCGTTTCAAGGTCGCCGGTTACCTTCTTTTTGTACAAGAGCGCCGCATTGGTTATATTGCCCAGATCAGGGTAGACGCCCAAATACGGGGAGCCGATTTCGTGCACAAAATGCATCGCCTTTTCTACCGTGTCCATAAAGGGCGTTTCCATGGTTTCAAAACCCAGTAAGATACCGGCGGCGGCGGCATGTTCAACAGCTTTTTTTAGGTTTTCGGTAAATAGGCGGCGCGTTTGGTCCGACCCCGTTTCGTAATACACGTCGTAGCCGGCCAGCTGAATAATCCGTATGCCTAGTGCTGAGGCAAGACGGACGGCTTTTTTCATAATTTCCATACTGCGTTCCCGTACCGCCGTATCCGTGCTGCCGAACGGATATTTTCGATGAGCGCTTAAACACATACTGCGGAAACAAAGACCTGTTTCGCTCATGGCATCGGTTATGGCTTTTATTTCCTGCTTTGTGTAGTCGAGCCGCGCCAGTTTTTCGTCGGTTTCATCGACGCTGAGCTCCACAAAGTCAAAGCCGCATTCATCTGCGGTGTACAGTTTTTCCGTGTATGAAAGAGTTGCGGGCATCGCTTTTTCGTATAAGCCCAAAGTGTATTTTTTTTCCATAAGAGTTCCTTGTCGGGAGTTTTCCGTTCGGGTCTTCCGCTCGAACGCTTGCGGTATCTACGGTTTTTTTGTTTGCCCGTAATATGCGTTTTTGCCGTGCTTGCGCAAATAGTGTTTGTCTTGAAGGATTTGCGGGGCATCGGCCGCCTTTGCATTAATCGCTTCGGTGCGGGCTGCCATTTTGGCAACCTCTTCCAGTACGACGGCGTGATAGACTGCCTCATGCGGGGTTTTACCCCACGTAAACGGGCCGTGATTTTTACACAGGGCGCACGGCACGGCAAGGTAGTGTTCGGTTTGGGCAAGGTTTTCAGAAACACCGGAACCCGATCTTTCCGTGTCTTTAAAATATTCGGCAATTATGCGGCCAGTGTTGTACTCGTAGTCTTCATCGATTTCGGCCTTGGTAAGCGTGCGGAGACAGGGCACGCTTCCGTAAAAATAGTCCGCATGCGTGGTGCCGTAACAGGGAATGCTGCGGCCTGCCTGCGCCCAGCTTGTCGCCCACGGGCTGTGTGTGTGCACAACCCCGCCTATTTTTTGAAAGGCTTTGTACAAAACGAGGTGAGTTTTCATATCGGAAGAGGGGTTAAGCTCTCCTTCGACCCTGTTACCGTTTAAGTCCATAACGACCATCAGGGCGGGCGACAGTTCTTCGTAGGGTACGCCCGACGGCTTTATGACAAAAAGCCCCTTTTCGCGGTCTATGCCGCTGGCATTGCCCCACGTAAAGGTAACCAGACGGCAGCGCTGCAGGTCCATATTGGCCTTGTAGACTTCTTCTTTTAATGCTTCAAGCATATTCTCTCCATTCGTTACATACAAATTATATCATCATATAATCGATAGGAGAAGCGTCCGCAGGATAAACGGGCGCTCCTCCGGCTATTGGTAAATCAGGCCGGTATTTAGATATTCAAGGTTAAAAGGTGTTCTTTCATATACGGAATTCGGTTCGGGCTCATACTCAGTTCGCGCAAGCCCGCTTTTAACAGGGCTTCGGTACAGTCGGTATCGCCTGCCATTTCACCGCAGACGTGTACCTCGATTCCGGCCTTGTGTGCCGCCTGCACGGTGCGTTCGATTAGGGTCAGCACGGCCGGGTGCATTTCGTTGTAGAGTTCGGATACGTATTCGTTGCCGCGGTCTACGGCGATGGTGTACTGTGTCAGATCGTTTGTGCCCAAGCTGAAAAAGTCTACATGCCCTGCGAGGATATCGGCGATTAAAGCGGCGGCAGGTGTTTCGACCATAATGCCGAGCGGTACGCGCCGTATACTCTTTTTGTCCCGTTCTTCAAGCTCTTCATATACCGAGTTGATAAGCCGTTTTGTTTGCAGTAATTCGCTTTGCCCGCTTATCATCGGGATCATTATTTTGCAGTTCCCGTACCCGCTTGCACGCAAAAGCGCCCGCAGCTGTACGCGGAAAACTTCGGGCGTTTTTAAACAGTAGCGGATTGCCCGCCAGCCCAAAAATGGGTTTTCTTCTTTTGGAATGCCGAGGGCTGCGATGTTTTTATCGCCGCCTGCGTCGAGGGTTCTGAAAACGACGGGTTTGCTGCCCATTTTCGTCAGTACGGTTTTATACGCCGTAAACTGTTCTTCTTCCGTGGGAATGCGGTTCGGGTTTTCCATAAAAAGAAATTCGGTGCGGAATAAGCCGATTCCGTCCGCATTGTTTTCCAATACGGCATCTATTTCGGCAACGGTGCCCGCATTTGCCATAAGGACAATAGGTGTCCCCGCCGCGGTAAGACCGGGCTTGTCTTTAAACGTTTTTATGCGTTCCACGCGGGCCTGTAAGTCCGCTATTTTTTCGGCATATTCGGCCTGCGTGTTTGAATCGGGGGCGGAAATAAGCCGGCCTTCCACCGCATCGACGATGAGGGGCGTGCCGGTTTTTATGTTTGAGGCACAGTAGCGGATACCTGACAGCATTGGAATCCCTGCGGCACGGCAGATTATCGCAGCATGCGAGGTTCGGCTGCCCGTTTCTACAACAATTCCTTTTAAAAACCGTTTATCGATCTTGGCAGTGTCGGCCGGCCCGATTTCGCGCGCAACGAGAATAAAGTCTTCGGTAAAGGTCAGTTCGGTATTGTCCAAGCCGGTGTGCATATCCAAAATAATTCTGAAGATTTGCCTAAAATCGTCGGCGCGCGCTTGCATATAGGGGTCATCGAGGGCGGCCATATCGGCAGCATAATCGTTGCACACGTCCATCAGCGCCGTTTCGAGATTGACGAGTTTTGTTTTTACGCACCGTTCGACATCGCAAAACAATTCCTCGTCCTGCACGATTTCGAGATAGGCGTTAAAAATATCGCTTTGTTCCAAGGCCTTTTCCGCGTATGCCTTGTCCCGCAGTTTTTCGATTTCCGTTACCGCCTTTTTAATGGCCGATTGCAGGGCTTCCAGTTCGCCTGCGATTTGCCCGCTTTGAATGGCGGTTCTGTTCCCCGAAAACTTATCGGTTTGTAAAATAAAAGCCTTTGCTGCGGCAAGTCCTTCCGCAGCGCTAATGCCCAATATCGTTTCCATATAGCCCCTATAAAAACTTATTCGGTCAAATTTTCGATATAGCCGGTCAAGGCTTCAAGTGCGGCTGCCTCGTCATCTCCCGTAACGGAAAGCGTTATTTCGTCTCCGCAGGAAATACCTATTTTCATCACCTTTACAAGGCTCTTGCCGTTTGCTTCCTTATCTCCTTTTTTTATCAGGATATCGGAGGCAAACTTTTTTGCTAATTGAACAAATTCGGTACCGGGTCTTGTGTGCAGCCCGGTCGGATTTTTAACGGTGATCGTTGTTTCTTTCATACTTCTCCCCCATAACTTTTAAAGCCGTATGCAAATACGCACCTTTTAATTACTACCGCCCAAAACGGCGGCCTTCTAAACGGCACTTCCCGTGCCGTTTTTATTCAAACACTTCGATGTCCGCAAAAACGGCCCGCAGATCCTCTACAGACTGCGCTTTTTTCAGACGTTCGACAGCCTTTTCATCGTCAAAAAGGGTAACGGCTTCCACTATTACGCTTTCGTTCATATCCTTTGCGTCTTTTGCGCAAATGCACAAAACGATTTCGACCGGATCGTTATCCGAATGGCCGAAACTGACGGGGTTTTTAAGCGTTACAAGCGCAAAGCCTGTTTTTTTTGCCCCGTTTTCGGGCCGGGTATGGGGCATTGCGATGCCGGGGGCTATAACGTAATACGGGCCGAGTTCTTCGGTCATTTTTAAAATCGCCTCGTAATACCGCTCTTCCGCAGCCCCCGCCTTTACCAGTAAATCCGTACCGAGCTTTACCGCCGCTTTCCAATCAGCCGCTTCCTGCCCTAAGGCAAAGGCGCTGTTTTCTATTATAAAATCCTGTAAAACCATACATCACCCCTAGTTGAATCGAGGCACCGCCTTATGCGATGCCTGTAAGCTCTGCCGGCACTATGCAGTCAGTCCGGCTTACCCTATGTAGTAAGTCCGGCTTACCCTATGCAGTAAGTCCGGCTTACCTTATGCAGTAAGCAGGACTGACCTTGTGTATTCAAGCGTCCGGTACCGCCGGAGCGCAGACAGCCCCTTATTTTAACGAAGCGATATCCGCAGCGATAATTTTGTTTTCTATTTCTTTTTCGTCCAGCAGATTTTTAAGGGCTATAACGCGTATGCCCTTTTTTTCGGCTGCAGCAAAGGTATCCGCAAGGTTTTCGGGGCAGATAACGGCCTTGTAGTTTTCGGCGGTACTTTTTGCTTCGCCGATATTCGTGTGATGAATATCCGCCTCGATATTCAGTTTTTTAAGCACCTTGCTTACCTTCATTTTGATTATCTGGCTGGAACCCATACCGGATCCGCACGCCACTACCATCTTTATCATATCATCTCCTATAAAAGTTTTTAAAAGGATTACCGGTTTTGCCTATTTGACCGCCTCGTAATCTTCCGCTACCTTAAAGTATTTCTCTTTTTTGTACTTACCGAAATAATATTGCAGCTGCGGAATTATTAGTAAAAAGACGATACACAGCGCCGCACCCGCATATTTTAGATTATTCATCAGCACGCCGAATGCAGGCCATACCGTATCCCAGTCAAAATTGCCGTGCCAGCCGCCGAATTGTCCGAGCCCGAAATAAAAGGCCGCAAAGGCGCCGCCCAAGACCTGTAAAAGTCCCGAAACGAACGGCAGGGCAAAGGCCGCTTTAATACCGCCCTTCCTGTTTGCAAACACCGCAAAGGTTGCATTATCGAAAAAGACGGGCACGAAGCCGGTGATGATAAACACGGGGCTTTTAAAGATGATAAGCCCGATAATGGCGATAAATTGCCCCAAGGCGCCGAACAAAAAGCCGAGCGTTACCGCATTCGGGTGGCCGAAGCCGTAAGAAGCCGCGCAGTCGATGGCCGGCATAGAACCGGGCAAGAGCTTTTCGGATATACCCTGAAACGATTCGGTTAATTCGCCGACAAAGAGCCGCACGCCCAACTGTAGGATTTGCAGGTACACGGCAAAGGTAAACGATTTTTCGATGATGTAAAACACGAAATTTTGGGATTTACCGAAGCCCTTATCCAGCTCGCGCATCAGATCGGGGCCCAAAATGGCGATGATTCCGCCGAAAAACAGCGACATCAAAATGGCGGTCGCCACGATATTTTCGTTAAAGATGGAAAGAAAACCGGGCAGTTTAAGGTCTTCCAGCTTTTTGCCCTCCTTCGAGCCCATTTTGGACGCAATCTTGTCCACGGCCCAAATACCGAACATCTGCTGGTGTCCGATTGCAAAACCGCCGCCGTTTGTCAGCTCCTGTGTCGGTCCTACGGTCATGTTGGAAGAAACAGCCCAGTACGTTCCGAGCAAAAGCCCCAGCATTGCAACGACGCCCGGGTCTTTTAAGGCAGGGAAACACAAAAGCACGATCCACAAGGCGGTCGAAGACTGCTGAACCATGATGTGGCCCGTAATAAACACCGTTCTGACCTTGGTAAGCCTGCGTCCGATAACCAGTATCAAATTCCAGATAAAGGCAACGAGCAGAACCTGTACCATCAGCGTAAACGAGCGCCCGATATTTTCTACGGCTGCCTGAGCTGCCGCCTGTCCGAAATACGGATCAATGACTGCCGCATTCAGATTAAAGCGCTTTCCAAGGCCTGCCAGTATCGGCCGGAAATTGCCGACCAAACCGCCGGCGGCGACATTGAGGATCATATATCCGACCGTCGCTTTTATAAATCCCGCAAGCGCATCATAAAACGGTTTTCTGAGCAGCAAATAGCCCAAAAAAACGATTAAACCGACAAAAAACGCAGGCTTGGTCAGAATATTATTCTGAAAAAATGCCCACACCGAAATAACAATATCCATACCGTCCCCCTATCCGGCTTCAGTAAAGCCGCATATTATAATATAATGCCGCCGTGCTTTCTTAAAAATTCGGCAGCTAATCGATTGTTAATCCGTATAACGCAACCTCGTTTATTTCGCGGTTCGTTACAGCCAAAAAACAGGCTCCGTCCTTTCGGAAAAAACAGGCGTTTGCGGCACCCGCATCTTCGTCGAGAATATCGGCAGTGTATCCCTTCTTTTTTTCGTCGTAGTAAAAGGCCAAAAGCCGTTTTTTCCCGCCGCGGTGCCCGATAAAAACGTACTCTTTACCTGCAATGCAGGCCCTTTCTATCGCATGAGAAAATTCCGCAGGTTCGGGATACGCATAGACCTTTTTATAAGACCCGCCCGCTTCTTCATAAATAGAAACATCGTCTCCGTGGAAAGGTGAAATAACCAAAAGCTCTTTTTTCCCGTCGCCGTTTAAATCGGCTGCGATTGCGTCCGAGGCGGGCGTGTTCAAAAGCTGTTCTATGCCCCATTCGGCACCGGGCCTTTCAGGCGGCGTAAACCGGAACACCCCCTCTTCCGCGCAAACGATTGCCGTTTGCACCCCGTTGTGCTCATCGCGCGTATATCCGTGATTTTTCGTAAGACCGTCTTTTATGACCCGTATGCCGAAAGAATGACCGCCCGTATCTTCCGTTTCAAAAGTATCGGGCAAAATACCTGCATAGACCCTGCCGGGCGAAGACCAGTCGTCCTTATGCCGGTGATGAGATTTTATGGTGCACATAAAAAGATACCGTACACCGCCGCGCTCGATTATGTCGAAGCGGTGCAAAAACGGAAGATGAAGCAGGGTGCGGATATTCCAAGCCTTTGAACCCGCGTTCGCCTCTTGTGCACTCGTCTTTTGTGCCGCCGTTACATACACGATTAAAGCTTCTTCCGAATCGTTCGGGGAATAAAACCGCTGCGTTGCAAAAAAACCGTCGATACCGGGCACCTGCACAAGGCTCATCGTTCCGCCGGGTCCGTCCCAAACGGTACTTTCTTTGTGCCCGTCCAATCCGTACAGATTACAGGCGTCCTGTTTTTCGGCGGCTACGGCCAAATAATCCCGTCCGTTAAAGGAAACGGGCGCGACTGCATAGCATTTTGTAAGCGAATCTATCGGCTTTTTTACCGCTTTCATACACATACCCCGTTACACCTTACAGCAGCGAACGGAACGGAATGTTCTGCGGGTGCTCAAAGCAGTCTTCAAAACCGCGCCTGTGGTGATACATTCGTTTATCCTTATCCTGCGGATACACATATTTTCCGCCGACTTCCCAGATAAACGGGTGAAACCGATAATCCAGTCTGTATTTTTTCATATCGTACAATACGTTGATTTCGTTTGTGTCGGCCATAAAATTCGTCCACACATCGTGATGAATGGGAATAACGACCTTACAGCGAAGCGCCTCAGCCATACGCAAAATATCGATGGAGGTCATCTTGTCGGCAATGCCCACGGGGTTTTCTCCGAATGCGCCGAAAGCCACATCTATTTCGTGATCCTTGCCGTGTTTTGCAAAATAAATCGAATAATGGGAGTCGCCTGAATGATAAATATTGCCGCCGGGCGTTTTAATCAGATAATTGACCGCCTTTTCGTCCATATCGGTCGGGCAAATACCGGTGAGCTCCTCGCGTTTTTCGGTCGTATCGTCCGTGGTAACAAGGCAGGTTCTGTCAAAAGAATCGAGCACAAGAATTTCAATATCCTTTATTTTTATGCGGTCGCCCGGTGTTACCGTTATACAGCGGTCCGCAGGCACACCCCATTTCAGCCAGTACTCGACCGACTTTTTGGGCCCGATAAACGGGACAGGGCGTTCTTTGCCGTTTTCGTCAACCGATTTCATACCGCTTTTTACGACGTGTGAAGCAAAATTCGGATCCATGTGATCCTGATGATAGTGCGTGGCAAGCACGGCGTCTACCTGCTTTACCGCAAAAGGGTCGATTACAAAAGGAATAGCCCGCAAGTTAGGCTGCAAGGCGCGCACTCCCGCCATATTTGCCATCTGATGACCGGGCTTCATCTTATTGTCGCCGTGTGTTCTTTTTCCGTTCCCGCTCCACAGGTCTACCGTGATATTACAGCCGCCGGGCGTTTTAAACCAGATGCCCACGCAGCCGAGCCACCACATTGCCACGGAATTTTTTTCTACTTTTTCGCTTTCGATTTCCTCGTTAAGCCATGTCCCCCATTCGGGAAAGGTTTCCAAAATCCACGATTCGCGCGTTATTTCGTCTATTTTACTCATACCCTTCTTTTTATGCTCCTTTTGTTATCGCTCTTGTCTTTAAACTAACATTTTATGCTTATATAAAGCCGTTTTATTCTTTATATGATAATTATATGATTAAACAGTGCATTTGTCAAGCAAAGAAATTCAAAAAAGAAGCGATTTTTTTAACCGGAGAGGAAGATCATAAAATGATTGCAGGGCTTTTAAAAACAAACCGCGTTTAAGGGGGGCAAAAAAGAAACCGCCCCGTATTCAAGTGCCCAATACGAACCGCTTGAACCTATACCGCTCGGCTGTCAGCGATGATAATTTCCGCCTTGTACTTTTTCAGCATCGAAAGCTGTTCTTCCGTCAGAGCCGAATCGGTTACCAGGCTGCTTACGGTATCGAGCGAGCCGATGTCGAAGTTATGCTGAATGCCGATTTTAGAGCTGTCCGCCAGCACGATTATGGCCTCGTTTGTCCTATTCATCATACTGATGTTTACGGTCGTTTCCTGCAAAACAGCCGTACTCAAGGCTCCCGAAGGGCTGACGCCGCTTATACCGATAAAGCATTTATTTGCCCGTATGTTTTTAAGCATATTTTGGGCAAAGGTGCCGACCATCGAATGCTTAAAAGTGTTTATTTGCCCGCCTGTAAAAATAAGTTCGAACCGCGACTCGTCGGCCAGTCTGAAAGCGTTTGCATTGTTGGTAATAACCGTTATGTTCATATCCGAAAGAAATTCGAACATATAAAAGGCTGTGGTGCTGCTGTTGATAAGAATGGTGTCGCCTTCGTTTACAAGGGCTGCGGCGCGGCGGGCAATCAGCCGTTTTTTTATTTCCTGATCGCTGCTTTCACCCGAAGCAGGGTCGGTGCGCAACTTGCGGTCTAAGTATTTTATGCCGCCGAAAAACCGCGTAACAAGCCCTTTTGAGGCCAACTCGTCGAAATCCCGCCGCACCGTCAATGGAGAAACTTTTAATTCTTTTGCTATATCATCAACAAGGATTATTTCCCGCTCGTTCAGTTTTTGTAATATGGAATTGTGCCTTTTCAGTATAGCCGACCTGCTATTTTTCATTTTATCGGTATATTACTATATATTACGGATAAAATCAACAACCCTGGTGCGGCCGTTTGACAAGCGCAAAAAAAAGCCCGAACCGTTTTACCGGTCCGGGACAAATTTTATATATTTAGGAGGTTTTATGTTTATGTCCTTTACCTAAAAATTTACCAGCTTTCCTGTTTGAGCACATAATCTTTGTAGCTGTTTTGTTCCAAAACGTTTTTTACCTTTTCCAGATCGTAGGGGCGTATTCCGTACAGAACAACCCTGACATGGGTTTCGGTTTTTTCGTATGCGGGTTCAAAACCGATTTTCCGCAGTTTGGACACCAGCCGCAGCGCATTTTCCTCTCTGGCAAAAGAACCCAACTGAATACGCCATAGGGGCCCGCTTGTTTCGGCCGGCGTCGTGGGGATATACACCATATCCCTTTGCGGCTGTCCTTGATTATACTGATTTTGCCCCGGTATTTGATTTTGCGACGCACGGCTCATCGTATCGGTGTTGGTTTGCGCTCCGAGAGAGCTCTTATCGGCAGGATCGATAGTTCTAAGGGCAACCCGTGTTACTCCCCGCGACAGCATATCCAGCGCTGCGGCTGCGGCCTTGGAAAGATCGATTTCTCTGTTGCCTACAAAGGGGCCTCTATCGTTAATTCTTACAACAACTTTTTTTCCGTTTTCAAGATTCGTAACTTCTACCATAGTTCCAAAGGGCAGGGTCTTGTGAGCCGCCGTATATGCATTCATATCGAAAATTTCGCCGTTGGCTGTGGGCCTGCCGTTAAAGGCGTCTGCATAATACGAAGCATAGGTTTCGGCAACCGATCCGTTTTGGGCAAAAACAAAACCCGTAAACAAACAAATCAAAGATAAAATTGCGCTGTGTTTTTTCATTAATTTCCTCCCGAAATTCAACACGTATGTCTTAAGTATCGGAAAGAAAAAAAATAGTATTAGAAATTTTTAAAGATTTTTGAATGGGGGGATAAGAAAACGGGATTTGCTGAAGACGGGAATTGAACCCGTACGGCATTACTGCCAAGGGATTTTAAGTCCCTAGTGTCTACCTATTCCACCACTTCAGCAAGATGTGCTATAATACACCAAATTCAAAAGGAGGTCAATATGTTTTCCGACTCTCACGCTCATATTTTTATGGTTCTAAAAAGAAGCGGCAACGGTTCGTTTTTAAAAGAAATAATGGATAAAAAATACCGTTTTTTGATGGATATCGGAACCGAACCGGGCGATTTACACAAAAGGCGGACCGGCATAACCGAAGTTTTAAACGGAAACATTCCCGGCTTCATTCATTTTGCGGCAGGTCTTTGGCCGGAGGCCTCGTCCATAGCCGAACCGGAAAAATCGCTGGCCGCACTGCGGGCCGACTTGGATACCCTCCTTTCGGAAGGGGCTGCTTATTGCGCCTTGGGCGAATGCGGGCTTGACCGTCACTGGAACGGGGCTGCGGCCGCGGAAGCCCTTGCACGCGGAGAAAGCGCCGGCACTACGGACATCGAAGGCGAGGAATTTCTTTTTAAGGCCCAGCTGAAATTGGCCCGGGAGAAAAAACTTGCGGTGGTCGTCCATTCACGCTCGGCCTTTGCCGACACGGTCAAATGTATGGATCAAGCGGGGTATCACAGGGGCGTTATTCACTGTTATTCTTATGGAATTGAAGAAGCAAAAAGTTTTTTGGAAAGGGGCTGGTATATTTCGTTTCCGGGCACTATCACATACGCAAAAAAACAGGCGGATAAGGACCGAATTGCAGCCCTGATTAGATCGGTGCCGCAGGACAGGCTGCTTTTGGAAACCGACGCCCCCTATCTTGCGCCGCGTCCTTTCCGCGGAAAGCTGAATACCCCTCTTTTGATAGAATACACCTATGCGGCGGTTTCCGAAATTCTCGATGTGCGTATGGAAGAACTGGCCGAAACGGTGTACCGCAACTGTCTGGAATGCTTTAAAGTCCCCGCTGCTGAATGATTTGACAAGCCCCCCCCGCAGCCGAAAGCGGAAAGTCCGCTCTTTAGGGCTTTACAAAAGATACGTTTTATGGTATATTCCGTTTTAATGCCGGCGTGGTGAAATGGTATACACGATAGACTCAAAATCTATTGGGGGCGACTCCGTAAGGGTTCAAGTCCCTTCGCCGGTATTCTTAAAGCGCCTTTCAAGGCGCTTTTTTTATTCGCGGAGATACAACCAGACCCTATAGGCTTTATCATAGCTCATTTCGACTTCTCCCATGCTCTTACAGTCTATATAAAACCGTTTTTTAACGATTGATAAACTTCACCTTTTATGATACAGTAAACCGTATGATTTTTCTATTGGCTTTTATATTGCCTGCGGCGTTTTTGCTTTATTCAGTATTTTCAAAAGACGTATCGGGAACTTTTACGGCATTCCTGATCGGGCTGGCGGCAGGGCTTGCTTCTTTAATAGCCGTATCCTTTTTACCCATCGAAAATTTGGCTGTGTCGGCCTCGTTTTTGGTGCAAACCCTGCGCATCTTTTTACAATACTTTTTATCAAATGCGGTTATCGGCCTGTTCTTCTTCTTTCTGGTTTCCCGTTCGGTATCGGGCGAGGCCGTCGATACAAGTTTTTCGGCCTTGTTCGGCATTTTTACCGTAGTGTTCGTACACATGCTGTACCGGCACTTAGCGGATCCGGGCCGGATGGATTTCATTCTGTTTCTTTTGATAATCATCGGGGCTGTTTTGATATTCGATTCCGCATTTAATATGATGGCGGCTAGTTCTACCGGACCGCTCGATTTTGCAGTGTATGCTGTTGCGTTTATTCCGTTTGCGCTAGTCTGTCTTTTGGGAAGTGCCGCTTTGAGTTCATGGTATTTTAACGGAAACCCCGTGTTTTACCTCGGAACTTCCGCAGGGCTTTGCGCCGTAGGGGTTATTTTAAATGCCGTCGTTTCGCGGCTTTAATATGAATGAAGGAACGGACAAAAATAGTGAGTTTAATGCGCTGGTCGTCTTGGGTGCAACCGCCGTCGGAAAAACGGCGTATGCGGTAAAGGCGGCCCTGCAGCACAACGGTGAAATTATTTCGGCAGATTCCCGCCAGGTGTATCGGGGCCTCGATATAGGTACGGGCAAGGACTTAAATGAATATGGCAGCGTACCGTATCATTTAATCGACATCTGTCCGCCCGAAAAAGAATATAACCTTTTTGACTTTCAAAAAGATGCATACACGGCGTTTACTGCGATCCGTTCAAAGGGACGGCTTCCCGTTTTTGCAGGCGGTACGGGGCTTTACCTCGATTCGGTTATAAGGAAATACGAGTTGGTTCTTGTGCCCGAAAACGCAGCCTTGCGCGAAGAGTTGTCCCGCAAACCGATGGAAGAACTTCAAACACTGCTGCTTGCACTCAAGCCCGACATTCACAACAAAACGGATTTGGAACAGCGGGACCGTTTGATACGGGCTGTGGAAATAGCCGAATACAAACGCCTGCACCCCGAAGCGGCGGAGGCTGCCGTTGCGAACAGCCCCGATATACGGCCGTACATAAAAGGCCTGCGTTTTCCGCGTACCGTTTTAAAAGAAAGGATAAAGAAGCGGCTTTTGGAACGCATCGATGCGGGGATGATCGAAGAAACAAAGCGGCTGCACGATGAGGGGCTTTCGTGGGAGCGGCTTGAAAGTTTCGGGCTCGAATATAAGTTTACGGCCCTGTATCTGCAAAATAAGATAGGGACGAAGGAGCGGTACATTGAAGAGCTGTACCGTGCCATTTGTGCATTCGCCAAACGGCAAGAAACGTGGTTCAGGCGTATGGAAAAAAACGGGGTAAGAATCGATTTTATCGAGTGTGAAAGAGGCTTGCCCGATAGCGAGTTTCGGCTGCCGTTCCCGTAACACGGGCCGCTCTGCGGCGGGGCGAACCGGCTGTGTATTTCTCAGGCGGTACCGGCAGTCCGCCGCACCAAAAACAACATAGGGAGCTTTCCGCATGAAGCAAGGGTCGGGCAGAAACGCTTCGCCTGCAAAGACTTTTGTAACGGCTTTTTTTTGAGGAGGACTATATGAAATACGATTTTGAAAATTTAACAGACCGAATGAGTCAGGCATCGTCCAAATGGAACGGTATGAATATGCTGGACACCCAAGCCGTAAAGGACGGCATTGTGCCCCTTTCGACGGCAGATATGGAATTTAAAGCCCCGCCGCAGCTGACGCAGGGCATAAAAGACTATCTGGACGGGCTGATTATGGGCTATTCCTTTGCCCCGGAGCCATTTAAAAAAGCCGTTTTTTCGTGGCTAAAAAGGCGGCATGGATACGAGCCCGACCCCGAAAGCCTTGTTAATACGGGCGGCGTCGTGCCGGCCCTTTTTACGGCAATCAAGGCCTTTTCGAACGAAGGTGACAGCATTGCCCTTATGCCGCCCGTATACGGCCCGTTTTTTAACGCAATCGAAAAAAACAACCGCAAAACGGCGGAGTGTAACCTTATCAACGAAAACGGCTTGTGGAAGATCGACTTTGAAAAATTGGAGCAGACCTTTAAAAAACAACGCCCTAAAATCCTGTTGTTTTGCAGCCCGCACAACCCCGTCGGCCGTGTGTGGACACGGGCCGAACTTGAACAAACGGCACGCCTTTGCGTAAACTACGGCGTCGTGTTAGTTTCCGACGAAATTCACCATGACCTGATCATGCCCGGCCATACTCACACCGTCATGGAAACACTGAACAAGGACATCGCCGAAAACTGCGTTATCTGTACCTCGCTTGCAAAAACCTTCAATATAGCGGGCGTTCCCCTCAGCTCTATCTTCATCAAAAATAGGACCCTGCGGGAAAAATTCAAAACGGAGCTTGAAAAAATACCGGGCGACGTTTCTTCTTGCCTTAATTTTAAAATAAACGAAATTGCATACAACACTTGCGAAGACTGGCTCGATGCGGTTATTTTGAAGATAGCGGAAAACGGAAAATTCTTGCGTTCGTTTATGACCGAAAACATTCCGCAGGTAAAAACATTCGATTTGGAAGGATCCTATCTTATGTGGCTCGATTTTAGGGCTTTGAATATCCCGCCTGAAAAGCTGGACGAGACCCTGCAAAAAAAGGCGCGGCTTTTTTTGACCTCAGGACTGTTTTTTGGAAAGGCGGGCGGCGGTTATGCGCGTCTTAATCTTGCAGCCCCCTTTCCCGTAATAAAAGCCGCAGCGGAACGGCTTGATACGGCCGTGAAGGTTATGATAAAATAGGCGTACCGGAGGTTCTTGTTTTGAAGATAGGAATAGACGCGTTCGGCTGCAATCACGGACGGTCGGGAATCGGCTCTTACATATTATCGCTCGTAAAAAACATACCGAAAACAAAACACGAATTTCGGCTTTTCGGTCCGGAACTTGACAAATATACCTACACCTCGGACATAGATCATATCGGTTTTGAGGGGGTGGATATTTCCGATACGGGCTTTTCCGAAAAATTCTGGCATTTTAAAAGCCTTCATTCTTTTATAAAAAAGCAAAAATATGAGGCGGTGATGTATCCTGCGGGAACGGAATTACTGCCGCCCGTGTTTTCGGTGCCGTCCATTCTTGTTGTTCAAAGCCTCCTTTCGGCTGATATGAACGTCTTCGAGAAATTCAACGTTAAGCGGATTTTAAAAAGCGCTTTAGGGATTATAAGTCCGTCCCGCTTTATCAAAAACGATCTGATTTCGTTCGGAATTGCCGAATCGAAAATACGGGTTATTTATAACGGGATCGATAACGGTCTTTTTAAACCGGCCGGAGAAGACGGCGGAGATACGGTTTTGCTTCAGCCGTTTGCCATCAGACGGCCGTACATCATTTATGCGTCGCGGCTTACGGGTCTTAAAAAACACCATACCGAATTGATCGAGGCTTTTTCCGTTTTTAAAAAAAAGCACGGAACGGCTCATAGGCTGGTCATTGCCGGGGCCGACGGGGGTAATGCCGAAGCCGTTCACAAGGCGGTAATGGAGTCAGGCTTTCCCTCGGACATTCTTTTGACCGGTCATTTCCCGCACGAGAATTTGGCGCAGCTGTATGCTGCCGCGGATCTGTGTGTCTTCCCTTCCGCCGCGGAGGGGGTGGGGCTGCCTGTTATCGAGGCGATGGCCTGCGGAATCCCTGCCGCCTGTGCCGAATCAGGTGCGCTGCCCGAAATTGCCGGAGACGCAGCGGTGTATTTCGACCCGAAGAACCCCGAAGAAATGGCGGAAAAAATTGCACGCCTTATAAACACGGAAGCGAACCGCGGCTACCGAACAGAGGTTATACAAAAAGGCTTAAAATGGGTGGAACGGTATAACTGGAAAACCACGGCGGAACAAACGGTCGAATACATCAATTCGCTGCTGCCCTAAGACGAGAGGGCTCTTCCGCTTGGGGTTTTGGTGTATTGCTTACTTCTTGTACGGCGGTACCCTTGAGTTTTTGTAAATCCTAGCCGATTTTGCAAAAACCTTGTACGATTAAGCCGCGCATATCTTTGAGCGGCGGGGCAAAATCCGTTTGCAGGTTTTAAGCCCCCTCGCATACAAAAAAGCTCCTTGCAAAAGCTGAACGAGCGCTTCCCTTCTCGAATAAGAAGCGGTGTATTTTAAGGTTTAAAGGCTAAAAAAACGCCTATTCTCCGATGCGGCGCCAGTGCCAGCCGAACACGGAATGAGCATTGGTTACGACCATAAAGGCGCGCGGGTCGTTGACGTTTAAAAAATCTTTCAGTTTTACGAAGTCGCGGCGCGACATAACGGTTTGAATAACCGTCCGCTCCGCCCGTGTATAGGCCCCCGTAGCGCGGTATACGTTTGCCGAGCGCCCCAAAGCGACCATAAAGGCACACAGGGCCTCAGGCTTATCGGTGTTGATGACGCAATACTTGCTGGTGTTTAAGCCGTCTATTACGAAGTCGATGACAAGTCCGTTTATGATGACTCCGACGAGGGAAAAAAGGGCTGTTTCTCTGCCGTAGGCAAAACCTGCAAAAAGGGTAATGACAAAGTCGGTTAAAAGGCAGCCCTTGCCCAAATCGAGGCCGGCGTATTTTTGCAAGATCATAGCGGCAATGTCGCTGCCGCCCGTTGAAGCGTAGCGGTTCAAAACGATTCCCACCCCGCCGCCGTACAGCAAAACGGCAATGACTAGTTGTAAAAAGGTGTCTTTAACAAGCGGTTCGGATACGGGTATAAGGATTTCCAAAAGCCAAACGGTTCCCGAAAGAGTCAAACTTGAACATACGGTTTTTATGCCGAATTTGTTCCCGATGATCAAAAACCCTAAGACAAACAACACGAGGTTTACGGCAACCAATAAGGCTCCGGTGGAAAGCGGGAGATAGTTCGAAAGCACCAAGGCTATTCCCGTTGCTCCGCCCAGCGAAAGGTTGGAGGGCAGCAGGAAAAAGTGAATGCCTGCGGCAATCATCAGTACACCGAAGGCGATACAAAAGAGGTTTGCAATTCTTTCTTTCATTTTAAGTCCTTAACAAAATAAGTGAATACAAGCGGTTGTACACGGTTTTTCCGTTTATCGGTTACGCGCTGCCGAACGGAGGACGTAACCGGTAGGGTGCGGGTTATTTCGAGGTCATCGTGATAATGCCGTCGTGCGAGGCGGCTGCTGCACTGTCGGCAATAAGCGTCTTCATCCGTTCGGCATACAGCAGGGAGGGGCCGTCCTCCGGCATAAGGGATATACACGCTTCGAATACGGCGAGGGCTTCCTGAAAGCGGCTGCTGCGGTACAGGTCTATGCCTGTTTCGAAGCGGCTTACCAGTTCGAGCATTGCAGGCGCGGCTTCTTCTTTTACGCTTATGACGTTATACAGCTGAACCGGCGTGTCGATTCCCACAACGCGCACCCGGTCGAGCCGCCTGCCCAAAAAGGCGCCGTTCGTTTCGTTCCATGCAGCCTCCGAAGCTAAAATCTGCGTGCCGTACTTTTTGTTTACGCCTTCAAGCCGCGCGGCGAGGTTTACATCGTTACCCATAATCGTGTAGTTCATCTTTTTTTCGGTACCCATATTACCGACGACCATATCGCCTGTGTTTATACCGATACGCGTAAATATGGGCATGGGAATATGTCCGTGCGCATACAGGCGCTCGTTTAATGCCGCTTCGGCTTCTTTCATTCTGATTGCGGAAAGACAGGCGCGGTATGCGTGATCGGGCAGATCGGCGGGCGCACCGAAAAAGGAAACGATGGCGTCCCCGATGTATTTGTCGATGGTTCCGTTTTGCTGTAGGATAATGTCGCTCATTTGTGTCAGGTAGACATTAAGGACGGAAACCAGTTCCTCCGGCGTTATTTTTTCGGAAAGGGTGGAAAAGGATTTTATGTCGGTAAACAAGGCGGTTATCCTTTTTTTCTTGCCGCCCAGCGACAGCTTTTCGGGGTCGGCTACTATTTCGTTTACAACACCGTCGGAAAGGTAGACGCCAAAGGCCTTGCGCAAAAAACTTTTTTCTTTTTCGGTCAGAATAAAGTTAAGGAGCAAAATGGCTACAAAAGAAACAGCGGCTGACATAAACGGGGTAAAAAGCGGTACGTATATTGACGCAAAGACAAAAAGGCCGATCCCTGCCGCTGCAATGAAAAGGAGCGCACAAAGTGCAAACAGGATTTTTACATAGCCTTTTTCGATTTTTCTTAAAACGGCGGCGCACAGGCCGAGGAGCACAAAGGCGGCGATGATGGAAACCGCTGCGGGAACAGGCGTTATAAAGGCCTCATTCATAATCGTGTTGTAGATATTGGCGTGCGTGCCGACGTTGGGGTAGGCGTTCCAAAAGGGATTGACGCCTAAGTCGGAGGTGCCGACACCGCTGTAGCCTATCAGCGCAAAGGAGTCTTTACAAAAGCCGCCGATAAAGGCGCAGTGTTCCGTGTAGGTTCCGTATTCGGTCCGTGCGTCGGAAAACAGCTTTGTAACGAAGGCGTCCGCTTCGGCATAGGCAGGGTTTGTTTCCTTTATCGGGGCAAAGACTTCGTGTATTTCGGCTTCGAAGTTGCCGGTTAAAAAGGCGCTGTAATGTTCGAAAAAAGCCGTGCGCGCGGCAAAATAGGCGTCATAATCGGTTTTTGACCCGTTCAGCAAGGCTTCTTTCCATACATGTAAGGCCGCATATTCTTTTTGTAAAGATACCGCCGCCTCGTTGTAGGAAAGGTATCCGTTTTCGGTTTTTATGTGTAGGGCCTGTATGGAATCCAAAAGAGCGATCAGATTTTTTTCGATGCTGTCGGCGTAGACTAAGGCGTAGACCGAAAGGCTTTTAAAACTGCCGTTTTCTGGCTGTTCCGCATCGGAAAAACGCTTTTTAAGCCAGTTGACTAAGAGGTTTCCGTCCCGGTCAAGCGGAATGACGAGGTCTTTTTCGGTTTGCAAGGTGCGCGGGTCTTTTGCGTTTTTTAGGATAAGGCGGCGGCCTTTCCGCACGATTTTTTCAGGGGCCAAAAGCTTTAAGATCGGCGTAAATACGAGCTGGCTGATATACTTGCCCTCGTATTCGTACAACAGCGGAATGCGTCTTCTAACGCCGTCTCCGTCTATGATGACATTGGGAAAGCCCGCTCCGGCCGCATACTGCAAAACCGGCATAATCGCAGGGGCAATGCCGTAGTCCTCGCCTGCGGCATTTCGGTCGGCGAGGGTTTCTTTTTTGATTAGCCCTGCCTCATCATCGACATTTCCGAACAGAAAACGGTCAAAAGCAAATTGTTTTAGCTCGGCCGTGTCGCTTCCGGCGTTTATGTCCACTGCGTTTACGGTTAAAAACGTATTGCCGAAAAAGCGGGCGGCGCTTCCCAGATAGGCGTCGTTATCGACAAAGGCCCGCTGCAAAACCGAATGGGAAAGGTCGTCTATTTTAGAACCGAAGTAGGAGGCCATATCGTTCCCGACGGAGCGGGCCTCGGTTATGGGGATGTTTTTTGATGCAATCGCATTCGAAAATTCATGAATATATTCGGTCAGTTCTTCCGCAAGCGACTCGTATTGTTTGGGCAGTTCGTGTTCGACATAGCTGCCGTTTACGCCTGTTCTGCCTGCCGAAAGATACTCGATATCAAAAACGGCCGTTTTGCCGCCCGCTTCTTTTAAACGGATCAAAACATCGGCAAGGACGTCGCGGGACCACGGCCACGTTCCGATTTGCTCGATGGAAAAATCGTCGATGTTGAGCAGTAAGACCTCGGCCCGCTCTTCGATTTCGGGTTTTATTTTAAGGAGCAGGTCGTACACGGCGTTTTCCGCATTGCTGCCTGCCTTTAAAAGGCCGAAAACCGTAAAGGCCAAACAGATACCTGCGGCAGCAAGGTAATCGATATTCTTTTTTAAAAGGTTTACAAAGCCTTTTTTCGTTTTTTTCATGGCGGTGTTCCTGTTTTTTTATCATTGGTGCGCCTGTAACGGCAGATTGCCGTTCTGTGCGGACAGTATCGGTTTTTAAGGCAGTGTCTGAAGCAGCTGGCCGTTAGGCACCACAACAGTATAGCGAAAAAAAGCCCCGATAACAAGGCATAATAGACCTGTTCGGAAACTTCAATTTCAGAACTGGTTGCCTTAACATGCGATGTTCTAAATCGTGCTATTTGCGCGATTTAGAACTCGTCGACCTGTTTGTTCGATAACTCTGTTATCGAACAGGTCTAATATTTACACGGTGACGGTTCGGCCCTTCTTATCTTGCCTGTAGTTGGGCATCGAGCCATTTTTCGAATAAGGGGGCTGTATCGGGAACCTCATCGACGAAGGCCGGATCCAGATGCATAAAAAAGTGAAAGCCGGTTTCGTTCCGTTTTTTGATCAAAACGGCCTCGCCGTCCTCGGAACCGTGAAAAGCCCTGTCCGCCTCGTATCCCCGTTTTTCAAGCGCGGCTTTTACCTGTGCGTAGGCCCGTTCCCTGCGGACGATATACGAGTGCACCTCCGCATTGTCGATACTGTAGGCGTCCACCGGCGTGAGCCCTTCGATTAATCCCCGGTTCGGCTCTTCCATATTCGGAATGTTCCGCCACACGATTTCTACCATATCCGGATCCCGAAACATAAACCTGCTGAACGGTATGCGGTTGCCGTTATATTCGGCTTCCATATAGTCGGGCAGGGCTGACGGGTTTAGTGTTTCGTACACCGCGCAAAAGCCGTCCCCGTCCTCTTCCCGCACCGTATATCCGGGAACGGACTGCATAAAACGCCGGCCGGCTTCCATGCTCTCGAAAAGGGCGAGCGGTCTTTCGTAACCGTTTTGAATAAATGTTAATATATACATAGCGATTGCTCTTTTAGCGAGGGGCAGGCAGATTTCAAGCCGAGGGCCTGTCCTGCACGGATTTCTTTTCCGCGGTTTTTGCCGCTCGTCCTTGTTCTTTGAAGACGCCCCATTTAAACGGAGCATTCATATTTTTGAAGCCCCATACGCTGTCCGAGTTTCGAAAAATCGTCATCGATTTTAAAAACAATATCCGGTGCTCTTTGGCTGCCGATGAGAGGACGGGGCTTTTATTCGTGCGGAGGCTTTAATACCCCGACGTTTGCGTCGTAACATGAGGGTATTAAAGCCGACTGCAACCACCTTATGAGAACAACATACCCCGACGCTAGCGTCGGGGTTGTTGATTCAAAGGAATCGGCTCGAACGGGGAACACGGCTGCCCCTGTACAGGGGATAAGGGGCTCCCCGTTCGGAATGACCGTTTCCGGCCGGGTAAAGGGTGTCTTAAAAAACGCCCATATACTGTAAGTACCGAACCAAGCTGCAAGACTATGGAGCGCTTTTTAAATAAGCGCCATCTCTTTTCCGACTTTTTCGCAGATTTTTACGGCACGTTCAAGCTGTTCGGTTGTGTGGCCTGCGGTAACCATACAACGCACACGGCCCGTTCCTTTCGGAACAGTCGGGAATACGATGGGCCCCGAAAAAAGTCCGTTTTCAAAAAGTTTTTTCGAAAATTGCAGGGTCTTAGCCTCGTCGCCGACGATAACGGGCGTTATCGGTGTTTCGCTGTTGCCCGTGTTAAAGCCGAGTTTGCCAAGCCCTTCTTTAAAGAATTTGGCGTTTGCCCATAGTTTGTCGGTGTACTCGGTGGAGCTCATCAGCATTTTAACGGCTTCGATGGCGGCACCGATAGCCGCGGGCGGAAGACCTGTCGAAAAAAGGAAGGGTCTGCCGCGGTTTTTCAGCCAGTCAATCGTAACCTGCCGGCCTGCCACATATCCGCCGACCGAACCGATGGCCTTTGAAAGAGTTCCCATAACGATATCGACCCGCCCGTGCAGTTTAAAGTGATCGACGGTGCCGCGTCCGCTTTCTCCCAAAACGCCGCTTGAATGGGCGTCGTCAACATAGGTCAGACAGTTGTATTTTTCCGCAAGTTCCACGATGCCGGGCAGGTTTGCAATATCGCCGTCCATCGAAAAAACGCCGTCGGTGATGATCAGCACGTTTTCATATTGCGCCCTTTTTTCTTTTAGCACCTTTTCAAGATCGGCCATATCCGAATGCTCGAACACTGCCTTGTCGGCCTTGGAAAGCCGCGTTCCGTCGATAATGGACGCATGGTTTAGCCGGTCCGAAATGATCAGGTCGCCCTTGTCGGTCAGCGCCTGAATAACGCCTGCGTTGCAGTTAAACCCCGACTGAAAAACGAGCACGGCTTCTTCGCGTTTAAATTCGGTCAGCAGTTTTTCCAAATCGTCGTGGATTTTCATATTGCCGATGATGGGCCGCACGGCACCCGCTCCCGCTCCGTACTTTTCGACTGCTTCGATAGCGGCTTTTTTTAAGCGCGGGTGGTTGGCAAAACCCAGATAATTGTTGGAAGAAAGATTGATGACCTTTTTTCCGTTTATGCTGCATTCGGCCTCGTTCGGCCCGTTAAGTGTTACCAGCTCCTTGTACAGGCCCTGATTTTTGAGCTCCTGCACCTTCTTCTTTAAAAATTCCATATCGTGTATGTTCGACATTCTGTACCCCCAAAATGGTATGCGCCAAATCGTTTTTTTTTAGATTTAACGGTAACATTATTTATCTTTTTATATGCATTGTCAAGTAAGCGCACAATTCTGTCAGATTAAAACCCTTGTATGGTATACGGTTTTGGAAGATGTGCGAAAATCCTGCAAAAACATTTTAGCGGACGAAACCGCATGTCCAGTGCCACAGCGGTTTTGAAAGCTCGGCCGAAAAGGTCCGTATGCGCGTAAAGTCGGGCAGCCAGTCATCGGAGGGGTTTAACTCCTGATAAAACCCGCCGTCTATTTCCAGTTCGGTCAAAAGCTCTTTTAAAGCCGCATCGTCATAGCGGTGCAGCATTCTGTTTTGAAAGCGGGCAGGCGTTGCGGCAAGCGGGCGGGTTTTTATGGGGGTGTACTGCGTCATAAGCGAAAGGAGGGCCTTGTCCTTGATGGTGCCGGCGTACCACCGCAAAACGGCTTCGGTGTCTTGCAGACAGCCGGGGAGGGCAAGATGGCGGACAATAACCCCCGATTCCAGTTTGCCGAAGGGATAGGCCTTTCCGTACCGCAGTTTCAGCGGTGAAAGTTCCGCCATTTGTGCAATTGCGGCAGCTGCCGTTTTCGGGTAGTCGGCAGCTCCGAAAAGCACGGACGCCGTTTCAGGATCGAATGTTTTTATGTCCGGCAGCCAGCCGTCTACGACGGACGATAATAGGCTAACCGCTTGTTCCGTTTCGTATGCCGAGGTATTCCACACCACAGGAATGGCAAGCCCCTCTTTTTTTGCATAGTGCAATCCGGCGGCGAGGGCGGGAACGGCATGGCTGCCCGTTACGATATTGATGTTTTCGGCACCCGCATTTTGCAGTGCGCGGCAGATCGCAGAAAATTCCTGCAAACTAACTTCCGCCCCGATCCCGTCCTGCGAGATACGGTAGTTTTGGCAAAACGAACAGCGCAAGTTGCAGCCGGTAATAAAAACGGTTCCCGACCCGCCGTTTCCCGTAATCGGGGGTTCTTCGCCGAAGTGCAGCCCCGCCCACGCAATTTTAAGGGCGTTTGTTTCTCTGCAAAAACCCGTTTCGCCCGCGTTGCGGTTTACGCCGCAGTTTTTCGGGCACAGCCTGCACGCCTCATATTCCGGCAGTACAAAATCTTTGGAAGCGTCCGGCATTAAATTTTGTTGCGGCTGACGATTATACCCATCAGACCGTTCAGTAAGTCCATATCCATCTCGGCGGCTTCGGCCGACAGTATCAGCTTAATTTCTTCCCAATCGTCTTGCGTAAAATCCATATCGGCTTCAAAGCTCCCGTCAAGAAAGGCCGCCGCATTGTAAAACCATTCGACGGCTTGTTCGGGGGAATGAAGCCCCCCGGAATATTTTAAAACCCAATAATCGGCAAGACCGTTTGCCGCCTGCACGGCTCTTTTGTCGAAAGAGGAAACCGCCTTGCAAAACAGCTTCGGCAGTTCGGTTTTAACATCTTCGTTTTTTATGCATTTTTGTGCGTCAGAATAAAATTTCTCGATAGAATTCATAATGCGGTTTTCCGTTTATGTGTTTTTTTGATTTGATTATAGAAAAAAAAGCGGGTCTGTCAATCGGGACGAATCCCGTATGAGGCTCAAAAGCGATGAGCGGCTACTTCTAAAACCCGTTTTTAAGGCCGGTTTCTATCAAAAAGTCTACAAGGCTCTTGCGGGCACTGTAAAGCGGCTCGGTGTTTTAAACGAAATTGTTATGCAGGTTCCGGGGCGCTTATCCGAATTTTTTGTAAAGAGGCAACCGAAAAACCGGCATACGGGAGGAGCCTTTCTTGAAGCCGCGTTTCGGACGGTGCCGATACCTCTTTCGATGATCTTTCGAAGCATCGTTCGGCGAACCCTCGAAAGGGAATTCGAGACCGGCTTGAAGCATTGTTCGAGGCGGCCTCGAAAACGGGGAAAACCGTCCGCATTGTGCCGGTGCTACAATCTTTGAATTTTTACGCCGACTGATTGAAGCCTTTCTACAAGGTGTTCGTATCCCCGCTCTATCTGGTACACGTTTCTGATCAAACTTTCGCCCCGTGCGCAGCAGGCGGCCAGCACCATCGCCATACCCGCCCGAACGTCGGGAGAAACCAGCTCACTTCCGTGTAGGGCACTCGGCCCTGAAATAACGGCGCGGTGCGGATCGCATAGGGTGATTTTTGCCCCCATTCCGATCAGCTTATCCACAAAAAACATTCTCGACTCAAACATTTTTTCGTGTATAAGGACGGTTCCTTCCACCTGTGTGGCGATGACGACCATAATACTGGTCAAATCGGGCGGAAAACCCGGCCACGGCGCATCGTCTATTTTAGGAATCATACCGCCCATATCGCAGTTTACCTGCATTTTTTGCTGATCCGGAACAGTCAGGGTTGTACCGTCAAGCCGCCAGCCGATACCGAGTTTGCTAAAAGCGGTTTTAAGCGGACGCATATCCTTAGGTTCAATGTCGGTAATGTTAAGCTGTCCGCGGGTAACCGCAGCCAAGCCGATAAACGAGCCGACTTCCATATAATCGGGGCAAATCTTAAATTCCGTGCCGCCGAGTTTTTTTACGCCCTGTATAGTGATGATGTTGGAGCCCGCTCCTGTAATCTTTGCCCCCATTCGGTTAAGCATTTTGCACAGGTCTTGAATGTGGGGTTCGCAGGCGGCGTTGGTCAGTACGGTCGTTCCTTCTGCAAGGCTTGCCGCCATTATAGCGTTTTCGGTGGCGGTAACGGAGGCCTCGTCTAAAAAGATGTCTTCTCCCTTTAATTTATGTGCGATAAAAGAAAAGTTTTGATCGGTTTCAACCCGTGCGCCGAGTTCGGTCAGGGCTAAAAAATGCGTGTCCAAGCGCCTTCGCCCGATAACGTCTCCGCCGGGGGGCGGCAAAACGGCCTTACCCGTCCGCGCTAAAAGGGGGCCTGCAAACAAAATCGACGCCCGTATTTTTGCAGCAAGCGCTTCCGGAATTTCGCTTGTTTTGACCTGCGGCATTTTAAGTTTAAAAACGTTTTTTTCTATTTTTTCCGTTTTGCCGCCGAGCGCCTCGAAAATTTCCAGCATAACGGACACATCTTCTATTTCGGGAATGTTTTTAAGAACGACTTCTTCTTCCGAAAGCACGGCCGCCGCAATGCACGGTAGGGCCGAATTTTTATTGCCGCTGGCCTTTATCGTCCCCTTTACGGGAAAACCGCCGCGGATCTTGTACTCACTCATATTTCTCCAATGGGCACACCGTGCCGCCGATCGGTCGTATTTGACCGGTTTAGTTGTCTGATTTTATTTAATCGTAATGACCGACGCCCGTCTGCCGTCGCCGGTGTATACATAATTTTGATTTGTTCTGTCGGGGAGCTGCGTACTTCCGCTGAAATACGCATAAAACCACGTTCCGCGCGGCAGGCTTAAATTAAGCTCGTACCGGCCCGGCTCAACCTCATCAAGCTCGTACATAAAGGGGTCCCAATTATTAAAGGTTCCTGCAAGACGGATACATTTATGGGCCTCGCCCAGATAGGTAAATTTGACGGTGTTTTCGTTTTCGATTACGGTTTTATATTCTTTTTTGTACGGCACTTCCACACAAGAAACGGTCATTCCCGTCATATAATCGAAAAAAGAATTGGGGTTTTCGGGGTCCGATGACCAAAGGCCGTCAACGACAATCCTGTAACGGACCTGACTGACCGCTTCGGGAATCGGCATAATGTAAAACAGTACAGGCTCGGTTTTTTCGCCCTTAAATTCGCCGCGGGCAAGCTTTTTGAATGAGTGAATGAATTTATAGTCCTCGTGTGCAAAGGCAATGCCTGCATGGCGGTTCGCCTTAGCTGTGAATATGAGATACCGGTCTTTGATCTTGGGCATTTCCGCCCTGTACACAGATTCGACAAGTTCGTTGTATATGTGATCCTCGATTGTGTTTTCCGCATTTTCTGAAAAAGCGGCGGCATACATCACTATAAAAAGTCCGAAAACGATTATCTTTTTCATAAAAGCCCCTCCGACTCCAAAGCAGCCCTTTTAAACCGCTTCGTTCTAATTTTCGGAAGATAAAAAAAAAACTTAAGCAACAGGGGCTCAGGATATACCGAAAAAAGGCCGTGGACGCGGTAATAGACTTGTTCGGCACCGAAGCTGTCAAGCAGGTCATTGCATAAGGACAGCCGTTTTTGCAAAGCTTGCTATAACAGAATTTTGCAAGGAGCTGCCACACAAAAAACCGCCCCTAAGCGAAGTTTTCTCCGGCTTGGGGGCGGTACCCCTCCATCCTTTTCCGTCTGTTTAGGGGCGCTGCCCCTAAAGACACCGTTTTTAGGCGGGGTTCTTAGGGGTGGAACCCCTAAGCGGTTCTTTTGAAGAAAGGTGGGGTCTTAGGGGAGGAAAACACCTTTATCCGCAAAAGGGGTTTAGCCTCGAAGCTTCGCCGGCTGTACCTCCCCCCTGATTAATTATCCATTGAATTACGGATTAAGCTCCGTCAGTCCTTCAAACTTTGCTCTTTTTTCGGCTTCGGTGGTACCGGGAACAGCCATACTATTAAGCGCGTCAGCTGTAGTGTAGGCATCATAATACGCTTGCGGTACTTTTATGCTCTTTTCGCCGAGGGCAATGCAGTCCGTGAATACAATGCCAAACTTACCGGCATCATAATTGCATTTAAGCGTAACGGAGGTAAGCTTTTTACAGTCTCGAAAGCAGCCTGACATCTCCGTAACGCTTGCCGGTATTGTCGGCGCCTTTGTAAGACTTGTGCAGCCCCAAAAGCAGGCTTTCATGTCCTTAACGCCTTCCGATATTGCCGGTCCCTGCGTAAGACTTGTGCAGTTTTGAAAGCATTGGCTCATATTTTTAACACTTGCCGGTATTGATGCCGGAGCCTCTGTAAGACTTGTGCATTTTTCAAAGCATTGACTCATATTCGTAACGCTTTCCGGTATTGATGTCGGAGCCTTTGTAAGATTTGTACAGTTTTGAAAGCAGTAGCTCATATCCTTAACGCCTTCCGGTATTGCCGGTGCTTGCGTAAGGCTTTTGCATAAGGAAAAGCAACTTTTCATATCCTCAACGCCTTCCGGTATTGCCGGTGCTTGCGTAAGATTTGTGCATGAGGCAAAGCAACTTTTCAGATCCTTAACGTCTTTCGGTATTGCAGGCGCCTTTGTAAGGCTTGTACAGTCTCGAAAGCAGCCGCTCATCTTCGTAACGCTTTCCGGCAGTACCGGCGCCTTTGTAAGGCTTTTGCATGACTCAAAGCAGCCGGTCATATCCTTAACACCTTTCGGTATTGCCGCTACTCCTACAAGGCTTTTGCAGTCGTAAAAGCAGCTGGTCATATCCATAAGAGCTGATACGCTTCCGCCTAATTTGAGTGCAACCTTTTTAGTCGGGTGGGTTTGCAGGATTACTCCGAGCGGACTCGGGTTGGAATCATCCCCTATTAAGTGCTCTGGTTTAAGACCGGTTACTTCGATGTAGTTTACGTCTGTAGCAGAAGCAGTGTTTGTAAGGTATTCTGCAAGTTTGTCATAGGCGACGGGTGTGTACTCAGACGGGGCCGGCGGTTCGGCCGGTTTAGGCTTTGCCGCATTCGGGCAGCCGGTAAACAGCAATGCGATGAGCAGCACAAAAGCGGCTCCCCAAAAGGCATTTGCCTTAGTTTTTGGATTACTTGATTTCATGTAATTACCTCAGAAGATTTAAAATATAGTTATCGCATAGGAGGTGCGGTAAAATCCAATTACCAATTCAATGGATTATCCATAATAATATTACAATTTTAGTATCTTATCCATTAAAAAAAGCTTGTACGGATAAAAAGAACTAAAGTTACCAAAAAAAGAACTTTGGTTACTCGCTGAAAAATGTACATCCTTGTACATTTTTCAGCTTCGAGTTTTGCCTTGCAGCAAAACATCGACGTTTACAGTCCGCACAGGATGTGCGGTGATTTACGTGTACGATGTTTTGCACGAAGTGCAAAACTCGTGATTAAAAAATATACAAGGATGTATATTTTTTAATCGAGCTTCGAGTTTGCGGCAAGCGCAAACTCGTAAGGCGTGGAACCAGCGGCATCCGTGCCGCTGAAGGATCGGACATCCGTGTACATTTTTCAGCTTCAAGTTTTGCCTTGCGGCAAAACATCGACGTTTACAGTCCGCACAGGATGTGCGGTGATTTACGTGTACGA
>CAUTPO010000012.1:0-27351 GCA_963540475.1 uncultured Treponema sp.
ATAAAAAATTAAATTGCAGTGAAAAAACATTGCAAGAAGGATGGTTAAAATGAAACAGAAAAAAATAGTTTCAATGATTGGAATGCTTATTTTGTTGATAAGTGTTATATTAGTTACAGGTTGTTCAACTGTGAGACCTGTTGGAACAACAGCACAATTTCCTGCTGATGGAAGTAAATATGTAATATTAGGCAGAGTAGAATATCAAGGAAAACTATCGAGCTCCGGAGCCGGATATACAAAATTGCTTGAAGTTGCAAAAGAAAAATATCCGAACGCAGATGATGTTGTTAATATAGTTATGGACGCAAAATACAAAAAAGGTTTATTTGGTGGTGCAACAATGGATTATATAATTATATCCGGTGTTGCCATAGATTATCTTGAAGTAAAGTAGCAGAGAACAATCAAAAACGCAAAACAGTTTTATATGATAAGTTCCGAAATATAAAACTGTTTTTATAAAATATAGTACATTAGACCTGTTCGGAAACTTCAGTTTCAGAACAGGTTACCTTAAAATGCGATGTTCAAAATCGTGCTATTTGCGCGATTTTGAACTCGTCGACCTGTTCGATAACGGAGTTATCGAACAGGTCTATTACTTTGCAATGGTAAAAAGAATTTTCAAAAATCGATAATATTTCAATCAATCAGTTTATAACGGCTGTTGCTTTGTGATTACACAAGGTGTATTCATTCATAGTATGTTAGTCTGCGATTTTGAGCCGTTCTGTATGATGTGTTTTTCATTTCTTTAAAAAAAACGCTAAAAGTTATCTGAAATTTTACCTAAAAGGAAAGAGGTGCTTAAAATTTCCGGTGCGGTTGCCATGATCGGTTACGGGTCTACCTTTCACAAAACAGTAAAATATAGTATAATTGAGTATCATTTGCCGTACGCAAATGCAAAGCAAGGAAAACCGGTAAGCAAAGTATACCCGGTTCCTGATAGGAGAAAAGATATGGAACTGTCTTATAAGGCCAAATCGGCTTGGGAAGATTTAAGTACAAAAGAACTTGCGGAACTGGAAAAACTTTCAGCCGGGTACATCGATTTTTTGAATAAGGGTAAAACCGAACGCGAATGTGCCGTTCAAATTATTGCGCAGGCAAAAAAATGCGGGTTTAAGCCGCTGGAGGAAGTCGTCAAAAAAGGTTCGGCCGCAAAGGGCGAGAAAATATATTTGAACAACAAAGACAAGTCTGTCGTGCTTATGGTTTTGGGACGGGATATAACCGAGGGTATGAACATAATCGGTGCCCATATCGACAGTCCGCGGCTGGACGTAAAACAAATGCCTCTTTTTGAAGAATCGAATCTCGTCTTTTTAAAAACGCATTATTACGGCGGCGTAAAAAAGTATCAATGGACGACAATTCCGCTGGCCATTCACGGCGTCATTTATACGAAGGCAGGCAAAAAGGTCGAAGTCTGTATCGGCGAGGACGAAAAGGACCCTGTGTTTTTTATAAACGACTTACTGATCCACCTTTCGAAAAAGCAGCTGCAAGAAACGATGACGGACGGAATTACGGGCGAACAGCTTAACGTGCTTGTCGGAAATCAAAAACCGGCCGCTTCTAAAAACGGTGAGAAAAAAGAGTCTGCGGTAATAAAAGAAAACATCTTAAAAATACTGAACAAAAAATACGGCATTACGGAAGAAGATTTCCGTGTGGCCGAGCTTGAAGTCGTTCCTGCAGGAAAGGCGCGGAACGTAGGCTTCGATAATTCGATGGTGGCGGGCCACGGACACGATGACCGGGTTTGTGCGTACACAACCTTGCGCGGTATTTTAGAAATCGAAAATCCTGAAAGAACTGCCGTCGCCTTGTTCGCCGACAAAGAAGAAATCGGTTCGGTGGGCAATACCGGCATGCAGGCCTTTTATTTTGAAAATATGGTTGCAGAAATTGCCGCCCTTAAAAAGGAATACCGCGACATTGACGTCCGCCGCGCCTTTGCGAATTCCTATATGCTTTCTGCCGATGTTTCTGCAGGCTTTGATCCGGCCTTTTCTTCCGTATTCGAAAAGATGAATTCCGCCTATGTCGGTAACGGTATCTGTATCAACAAATATACGGGTTCCGGCGGCAAGGCCGGGTCCAACGACGCTAATGCCGAATACCTGCAGCGGATCAGAAAACTGTTTGACGATAATAAGGTCGTTTGGCAAACCGGCGAACTGGGCATGATTGATGCTGGCGGCGGCGGGACTATCGCCTATATCATTGCAAAATACGGAACCGAGGTCGTCGATTGCGGCGTTCCCGTTCTTTCGATGCATGCCCCCTTTGAGCTTATCAGCAAAGCCGATCTTTTAATGGCATACCGGGCATACAAGGCCTTTTTAAAATAACGGATTGCGGGCTTCTTTCATGCGTTAAAACCCGAAGGCAGCCCGCTTTAGCCGGCAGTACGCCGGCTCTCTTTTTTATACGGACGGCAGTATGCCGATATACTGCCGGAAAACCTCGTTTAAAACTCAAAAGACAAAAAGGAAAAAAATATGGAAAAACAAACGGATAAGGAAATAGCAAAACCGCCGGTACTTTTTAAAGAAACGCAAGTGTTATTAAAAGACCTGCAATCGATATTGGACGGAACGCTTATTTGTTATTGGAACTCGAACAACGGAAGCGTATGCGGAACCGACTCGCTGGCTATTTATGAGGCCTTAAAAAACAAACCCAAAAAAAGCAAGATTTATTTTTTTATAAAAAGCGATGGGGGCAGCGGAATAGCGGCATTAAAAATTATCAATGTACTCAGGCAATACTGTAAAAGGCTGATCGCCCTTGTGCCTCTTAACTGTGCTTCAGCTGCGACAATGCTTGCACTGGGCGCTGACGAAATTCACATGGGTCCGCTTTCGTACCTAACGCCGGTAGACACCAGTATCACGCACGACCTGTCGCCCGTCGACGTAACCAACGATTTGGTAAGCGTTTCAATGGACGAATTAAACCGCGTCCTTAAATTATGGAACAACCATACGACCGGAAATCTTGAAAGCCCGTATAAAAACCTATACAGCTACATTCATCCGCTCGTCTTCGGTGCCGTCGATAGGGCCAGCTCCCTTTCGTTAAAACTGTGTCAGGAACTGCTCGGCTATCACATGAAAGATAAAGAAACCATCGAAAGAATCAGCGCCATGCTGAACTTTGAATACCCCGCGCACGGCTATCCGATTTTGTCGGCAAAGGCTTTGGAGCTGGGCCTACCCGTTAAACCGATGAACTCCGCTGTCAGCGAAAAACTGCTTGAACTCAATTTAAAATATGCCGAAATGGGGCAGCGGGCCTTAACCGACTACGACGAAAAAAACTATCACAATAATGCAATTAATAATATCATCGAAATAGAAGATAAGCAAATATATTATCAAATAGATAAGGACTGGTTTTACCGTTCGGAAGAACGGCGCTACATCGCCTTAAACGATAACAGCTCATGGAGAAAAAATGAAATGGTCAACGGCGAAATAATCAATTCCGTATATCATCTGTGGTAGGAAGGGCAGGAGAACCTTTTTAAATGAAAAAGACGATACGGTGTCCGTGGGCAGAAAAAAGCGAATTGGAAAAAGTCTACCACGATACCGAATGGGGCATTCCCGTACATGATGATAAAATATTATTCAAAATGCTCATTCTGGAAGGACAGCAGGCGGGCTTGAGCTGGGCGACTATTTTAAAAAAACGGGAAAGCCTTTGCGCTGCCTTTGACGGTTTTGATCCTGCATTGGTAAAAGAGTATGACAATAAAAAAATAGAAGCGCTTTTGCATACCGACGGCATTATAAAAAACAGGCTGAAAATACAGGCTGCCGTTACCAACGCGCAGGCTTATTTTACACTCTGCAAAGAATTCGGCTCGCTTGATGCCTATCTGTGGCGTTATGTCGGTAACAAGCCCCGTATCAATGCGTGGAAGACGCCTGACGATGTGCCTGCAAAAACGGAATTGTCCGATGTAATCAGCCGCGACTTAAAAAAACGCGGATTTAAATTTGCGGGGTCTACCATCATTTATGCTTTTATGCAGTCGATTGGTATGGTCAACGATCATCTAATTTCTTGTTCGTTTAGGACAGGGAAGCTGCGGTAAGGGGTGCATACGAATATGAAACTGAAGATCAAGACATTCAAGGGCATGCACTGCGAGACAACTGCGACAGGAGTGCTTTTAAATCAAATCGGAATAGAATTAACCGAGCCTATGCTGTTCGGACTCGGTGAGGGCTTGGACTTTATTATTTGGAAGATGAAGACGATGGATTTCCTGTTTATGGGCGGGCGCATTAAACCTGATTTATTGACGGCTAATATCGCAAGAAATCTGGGGCTTATGCTTACCGTAAAAGAAACCGCTTCGACGGCTAAGGCATGGCAGGCAGTCAAAGAGCTCTTAGATGCGGGTACGGCAGTCGGTTTAAAACTGGATAGTTATTATCTTGAGTATTTTTCCAAACCGTTTCATTTTGCAGGGCATTATGTTGCTGCCGTTGGCTATGACGAGCAAAACGCCTTTTTGACAGATACGGAACAACAGGGCGGGGAGGTAAGCACTTCGCTTAAAAGTTTGGAAGCTGCCCGCAGTGCAAAAGGGCCGATGTCTTCAAAAAATCTGTATTATACCATCGAAAGGGGAAAGACCGTTACGCTGCTTAAAGATGCCGTTATTACTGCCATACGGAATAATGCAGCTGCATATCTTAATCCGCCGATTAAAAACAAATCCTATAAAGGAATCGAAAAAGCGGCTGCCGAAATCATCAAATGGTATGATTCTTCAAAGAACATAAAAGAGGAATTCGGAATGACGGCCATGCTTATGGAGCGGGCCGGAACCGGCGGGGCGCTTTTTCGGAACTTATACCGCGACTTTTTAAAGGAGGCCTCTGCGATCACCGAAAACGGTGCTGTAGATAACGCATACCATCTGTTCTGTGATATTGCCGAACAATGGTCGCATATCATCACCTTGTTCGAAAAAGTCGGTGAAACCGCCTGTAAAAGCTATATTTTGGAAGCCTCCGAAAAAATGAAAGTCGTTGCGGTGCAGGAAAAAGAAGCAATGCAAATGCTTCAAACTGTTTCGGCCTCATCGTAACCGGCACGGGGTATCCCGAACCGAAACGAGTTTCCACGCGGCGGCTTCCGGTATGCCTTTCCGGTTCGGTATGCCCGGTCGATATGCCGTTTTGTTGTCCGCATAGATAAAAAGACTGTAAGGGAAAGGCGAGCCGTTAAATCGACCTGTTCGATAACTCCGTTATCGAACAGGTCGACGAGTTCTAAATCGCGCAAATAGCACGATTTAGAACATCGCATTTTAAGGCAACCTGTTCTGAAACTGAAGTTTCCGAACAGGTCTAATATTTCGTATCGGTATAATACGTTTGCCTTTTCAGGAGTCTGTGTGAAAGCGGCGCTATGGAGAGCCTCTTCTATGCTTTCTTTTAACAGCCTGATAAAGGAGTCGACATTTTTTTTGCTTGTTGTTTCATCAACAAGGGTTTCGTTTGCATCGTATACCCGTATGGCACTGTCTTCAGAATCTTCACCGTTTGCAAAAACCATTGCGGTGCAACACAGCAAAAAGACTGCGCTTAAAAGTATGTGTTTTGTCATTTTAATTATACGGTTATTGTTTTATCGCTAAATGCAGCTCATCCAGCTGTTTTTGATCCACTTCGCTCGGGCAGTCGTCCATGGGGCTGACCGCAAAGGTGTTTTTCGGAAAGGCGATAACCTCTTTTATCGACGTTTCCCCAGCCATAATCATTACAATGCGGTCTAGGCCGGGGGCAATGCCTCCGTGAGGCGGGGCGCCGTATTTAAAGGCCTCGGTTAAAAAGCCGAACTTTTTTTCCGCTTCCGTTTCGTCAAATCCGACGATTTTAAAAATGCGTTTTTGCAGTTCCGGATTGTGAATTCTAATTGAACCGGAGGCAACCTCGTATCCGTTTAATACGAGGTCATACAGGTCGCCTTTTACGGGGCCGGGGTTTTCTTCCAGCGTCGGGATATATTTTTCCTGCGGGGCCGAGAACATGTGATGTGCCGGATCCCATTTGTTTTCTTCCTCGTTCCATTCAAAGAGGGGAAAGTCAACGACCCAGACGAATTTGAATTCGGCAGGGTTTAAAAGGCCTAAATCTTTTCCGAGCTTTGAGCGGACGGCACCCAAGGCCGTACAGGCGGTTTTGTATGTATCTGCAACAAAGAGAATAAGGTCGCCCGTTTTTGCACCGAGCTTTGTGCATACTTCTTTTTCCGTCCCTTCAAAAAATTTGGAAATACCGCCTTCGAATTTCACTTCCGAAGCAGTGCCTGAAACTTTGATCCAAGCAAGGCCTTTCGCCTTGTATATCTTCGCGGCAGCTTCGAGTTCTTCGATTTTTTTGCGGCTGTACTGCTCCGCCTGTCCTTTTACAACGAGCGCTTTGACAGCCCCGCCTGCGGAAACGGCGTCCTTAAACACCGAAAAACCGCCGAGATCAGCCATAAAAGCGGCGTCTTGCATCCGCATTTCAAAGCGCAAATCGGGCTTATCCGTTCCGTATAAATCTATCGCCTCATCGTAGCTTATCCGTTCGAAGGTTTCAGGCAGTTCGGCGTTGATACTTTTTTTAAACGCGTAACGCATCAGCCCCTCAGTAAGGCGTAACACGTCCTCACGCGAGGCAAAACTCATTTCTATATCGATTTGCGTGAACTCAGGCTGACGGTCGCCGCGGGCATCCTCGTCGCGGTAACAGCGCGCAATTTGAAAATATTTGTCGAAGCCCGATACCATCAAAATCTGCTTGTAAATTTGCGGAGACTGGGGCAGGGCGTAGAACTTTCCCGGATAAAGGCGCGAGGGTACAAGGTAGTCCCGCGCCCCCTCGGGCGTGGATTTAATGAAGGTCGGCGTTTCTATTTCCAAAAATTCTTTTGATGTAAGATATTCTCGTACCGCAAAGGTGAATGCGGAGCGCATTATAATATGATCCTGCATTGCCTTGGACCGTAAATCCAGATACCGGTATTTTAAGCGCAGATCCTCGTTTGCGTTGGTTTTTTCATCTATTTGAAATGGGAGTACCTCGCTTTTTGAAAGCACTTCTATTTTTAAAGCCTTAACCTCTATCTCGCCGGTCGCCATATCCTTATTAATCATAGAGTCGGGGCGGGGCCGCACCAGCCCCTCGATGGCAATACAATATTCCTGCTTTAAAGAGGCGGCAAGCTCTTTAAGCTCCGTTTGTGCATCGTCGTCTATTACCACCTGCGTTAAACCGTACCGGTCGCGTAAATTGATAAAGGTAATACCGCCGTGATCCCGCTTGCGGTGAATCCATCCGTTTAAAACAACTGTTTTTCCTGCAAAATCCTTGTTTAATCCGCCGCAGGTTACGGTTCTTTGCATTTTTTCCATAGGGCTGTCATTATAATTAAAAGCCGTTTATCGTGCAATAGGGTGTTGTACCGGAAATTTGACAGGCGGATATTATGGTGCTTTTTATCAGGATAATACCGATACCGAACATAAACAAAAAAACTGTAAGAAACGTTGAAGGCTGCAAGTAATAGCAATTTGCCGTTTAAAAATAAGATAGTCGGCGAGGGAGTGCAGGGCTGCATTAACCGTCTGTATCAACAGATACCCGCCGCCGTTAAACGCAGTAAAATGCAGAAGTTTTGTATTTTTTCTTGTTTGGTAAGCAGGGGCGGTATATTGGTTATATTAATAAGGAACGCTTTGTATGAGGTTTTGTGTACCGGCTTGTTTTATAAAAACGATTTTTCTGCTTTTTGTATCGATATACCATCTTACGTAGTCGGTTTCGTAATTATAGCTGTAAACATTTACAAGTGTGTTTCCTGTTTTGCTGCATCGCCAAAATTTTCTTTGCTTATTTTTTTTATCTTCGGTAACGATGATTATGTTATCGGAAACGTCCGTTCGAAGTATACCTGAGTTATTTTTTATATGCCGGCTGCCGTATTTATAATTGGTGTCGATGTTGTAAAGGATTTGTTTGTTTTGTATATCGGTCGAATTTTCAAATATAAAATCCGTAATCGAGTCTTTATTATCGGCCGGAAAAATATATTTTGATTTTTCGTCGGTTGTGTATACCGATACATTGATTATGGTACTTGTATCAGGGGTGTCTTTTTTGTTTAAGGCCGCAAGGGAAATATACGAGGTTCCGCTGCCTTCGTCGATATAAATAAAACTGTCATCGGAATATCCCTCGCCTGCCGTACCGCAGCATGTAACGGCTGCTATAAACAAAAGAATGATAATCGATTTTTTCATCACCTCTCCTACAAAAATATTTTTCAGGGAACATCGAAATCCTTTCGGAGTTTGTTCTACAATGATGATTATACCATATCGGTAAGAGCGTGTCTATCGTTTAAGGCCCCCGGTACCGGTGCGTTTACTGCTCTTTGTCTTTTTGTATTCCCGGTTTAAAAAGGCCCGCTTTTTGCAAAATGACACCGGCCGTCTTATCCCTCGTTGTAAAAAGGAGCAGACCACCGATTGCGGCAAATACGATAAAGGAGATAAGAAGAGGCAGCCCTTGACCGATCAGTTGTCCGAAGCCCGCGAAGGGTGTGTAGATTTTTTCGCCCCACAGGTACAGCGGCAGGGCTGCAATTACCGAAAAGACGAATATTTTCAATACGAACCGCAGGGCCGGCAGGAGCAGCTGAGATACCGAAAGCCGATCGTTTCTTCTTAAAAAGGCAAATAAAAGGCCCGTATTCACAAAGCTCGCCGCGGTCAGTGCCAAGGCGATTCCGTTTCCGCCCATAAGAGCGCGCAAAATGAGGGCCAGTAAAATGTTTACCCCAAAGCAGATTATCCCTGCAAGGGTCGGCGACTTCGAATCGTTTTGGGCATAAAAGGCGGGGGCTATAATTCTGTTGACCGCGATGGCAAAAAGCCCTGCTATATGAAAACGGAATATACCGAGCGTTAAGGCCACCGACGTATCATCGAATTTCCGGCTTTTGTAGATAAGTGTGATAATGTGCTCGCCCGTACACAGCGAAAAAAAGGTTGCAGGAATGGTAATAAGCGCAACGATTTTTATCGCCTTGAGTAACAGGTCTTGAAAGGATGGCCAGTCCTGTTTTGCCGCAAGGCCCGAAAAGTCGGGCAAAATGACGGTACCAATGGAAACCGCGAAAATACCCAAAAGCAGCTCTTGCAGTCTGAGCGAATACTGCAAACTTGATGCGATGCCTAAGCCGGCGGAGGCGGCAAGCGAGGTGGAAACTACATCGTTTATTTGGTAGGCTGCAACCCCTATGACCGTCGGGCCGATCAGCTGCAGCACCTTTTTTGTTCCGGGGTTTGCCAGCGTTTCTTTTACAGTGATGAGCTTAAAAGAAAAGTCCGTTTTCAAGACGAAGGGGAGCTGAAAAACAGCCTGCACAAAACCGCCTACGAGTACACCATACGCCATCGCAACGGCAGGGTCGCCGAAGGGCCGTGCAAAAAGATAGGTACATGAGATCACCAAAATATTAAAAAGGATCGGTGTAATGCCCGACGGGGTGAATACCTTTACCCCGTTTAAAATGCCTTGAAAAAAGGCTGCAAGTGAAATGAGAAAAAGATAGGGAAACATAATCCGCGTCAAAAAAACGGCGGAATCGTAGTCTGCCAGGTCTTTGAAAAAAAGCTTGATGATCAAAGGCGCTGAAACAATACCCAGCACAGCGACGCAGGCAGTTGCAAAACTGACGAGTGTAAAAACCGAATTCAAAAAGGCGGTTATTTCCGCTTTTACGGCCATGCGGTTTTCGGCGGATTCGTATTTTTCCAAATATCCGTTAAAGGTCGGGATAAAGGCCACAGTAACGCTGTTTTCCGCAAATAGCCGCCTGAACAAATTAGGCAGCATAAAGGCGGTGGTAAACGCATCGGCGAGCGGGCCGGTACCTAAAAAAGAAGACATCGTTCTTTGGCGGATCAAGCCTAAAATACGCGAGGCGAGGACTAAAAGGGAAAGTTTCGAGCCGCTTTTGACCAGTCTGCGGTTGCGGTTCGGATTGGTGTCGTGTGTCATCGGTGTATTCTGAGCGGAATGTTTAACGTCCCGTTTGCAGGCTGTGCGTCCTATGCTGCCGCGCCGTAAACAAGGGAAGTTAAGGGTTTGCCGATTCAACACGGGTCAAATCGGCTGCCGTCCGATCGGAAGCCTCCTTTATGGAATTAATGGAATTGTACCCCCTGCTTGGTGTCCGGCTGCAAGGGCTTATGGATTATAGCGTTTTACAGGCCTTTCGTTCAAGGCAAAAACCGAAAAAATCCTCTGCCGTTTTGCCGCATATATCAGTACCGTTTCGGGATTATTCGGGATATAAGGCGGCTGTTTAAAGACCGGCTGATCCGTCTGTACGCAGGAGCTCTGCCCGTTTGCAAAGACATTCGGCCGTCCGGCTGTTTTGGTCTGCCGACAACAGCCTTACGGTACATTCCGTAATGTCTGTACGCCGGACCGTTTCGGCCGTTTTTCTAAAAAAATTCGGATTATATCCGTTCGATCCACCCGCGTTCGGCACCGATTGTGGTGTTTGAACCGTGCCCCGGGTATACGGTTGTTCGGTCAGGCAGGGTTAAAAGCCTTTTCAGCGAAGCCCGCATTTTTATTCCGTCGCCGCCGATCAAATCTATCCGTCCGTAGGAGCGGAAAAACAGGGTGTCGCCTGCAAACAGGATATTTTCATCTTTTTTCCAAAGACAAACGGAGCCTTCCGTGTGCCCCGGCGTATGAAGAACCGTAAAACCGTTTACGGTATCGCCCTCGTTTAAAAAGCCCGTCGGCTCGGGAAAGTCGTATTTCATTTCGGTGATGTATCTCTCGGCCCGCAGCGGCTTAAAACAGGCAATATGGGTTTCCTTACCCGTTTTGCCCAAATAACAGGCATCTGCTTTATGGATCAGTAAACTTGAATTGGGGTACCGTATCATAAGCTCAGGCACGCCGCCTACATGGTCGAAGTGTCCGTGCGTCAGCATAATTTCCAGCTTTTCGGGCTTTTTTTCGTCGAGGTAATCTAACAGTTCCGGATCGGCTCCGCCCGGATCGACGAGCAAAACCGTTTTTTCGTCGAGGGGTGCCGCCCACGTTTTTACAAAAAGCGGCCCCGTGTAAATTTCCGTAATCTCCATAATTTTTTATACTGTAACGGCAGAAAAAAGTCAAGCTTGTCCTGTATTGCAAGGCAGGGTAGAAAAAAAGCCCTTTGCACCAAGTGATATTTTGCCTCAATCGGTAATCGGTGCAAGGGCTTCGGACAGGATATTAGTTTTTCATCACTGTAACATACAATTTTGTAGTAAATTTGTTGGGTGTTTTTGATGTAAAGGTGACTGTATTTTCCTGATTACCTTTAAAACCTCCAATATCACGGGTTTTGACGGTAAATCTGTTTCCGCCCCAAGGTGCGGCTTCCCAATCGGTCAAATCCGTGTAGTATTCGCCGGCGATATTTTTATCACCTTCTATTTTATACTCGAATTCATACTGTTTTGCATCTTCCGGTGTCATTTTTACGGTCCAGTTTGTTTGTTGACTGTTGCGCTTTATTTTCAAAATATATTTACCGTTGGAATCTTTATCGCATTCGCTCCCATCCGGTTTTAATATCTTTACTCCCGTCGGTTTTTCCCAAATGGTAAGCTCGAATGTTTTATCTTCGCCCTTCGATATCGGATTACCGGTTTTGGGATCGATGGGGTACACATAAAACTTGTGTCTATCTCCACTGGTGCTTTGTTTGGGGTTTAGTTCATAATCGGAGCCGGCGGAATAATCCGAAGAGTCAAAAACGGCTTTTTCGAAAAAGACATCATCCGCAACAGGGTGGCTGTTTTTATAGCTGCATATAGCAAATTTTTTGTGAATGCTGTTACCCGTTTTTAATTGTACGGTCAACGAAGGGTAGCTTCCGTGATCGCCCAGCTCACATTCGGCTTTATCGATACTTACGCTTTGGATTTCGGTTATGTTATCGTAAACCGTTATTTCTTTTTCGGCCTGGACGGACGGTTTTAGTTTAGACTTTGCGGTAAGCCTTATTTTAGTTCCGTTTTGTATAAAATCTTTGTATGTATTATTTACGGTTACCTTTCCGTCTTCGGTTACGGAAATAGCCCCGTACGGAATAGTCGATAAACCCGCACCCCTTACTTCCCAGTCCACCGAAGCGTCTGCCGTTTCAGGATAGGTCGAATTGGTCGAGACGGTAATAGCTATTTCTTCGTCCTTATACATTTTATCCGGTCCATTAAGTTTAAGAAACTTCGGAACGATGGTGCTGATACTGATCTCTGCTGTTTGTGCAGGAAGTTCCGGCTTTGCTTTTGCCTTTACCGTAATTTTGCTGAAAAGTTTTGTTTCGGCATTTTTGTTTTTTACGGATACCGTAAACTTGTTGGGGTTTCCCGGAACTTGTGTAATTTTCAAATCGGGGTTATCTGCGGTAACCTCAAAATTTCCGGCTGTGTTTTCAGGATACGGACGTATGGTAAGTATTGCATCTTTACCGTACCATATAGTATTTTCGGATAATCCCATCGTAAAGCTTGAAAATACGGCTTGAATTGTGACGTTCGCCGAGCCTTTTTTGCTTGAATCCGCTTCGGAAACGGCCGTAATTACCGCATCGCCGCCGCTTTTTAAAGCGGTAATATTTCCGTTGCCGTCAACGCTGACCGTATCGGGTTTGCTGCTTTCCCATCTTACCGCGGCGGGTGCGCCAGACGGTAAAACCGTTGCCGTAAGCCGTTTTGTTTCTCCCTTGCCTAAGGTTACATTCGCAGGTTCGACCTTGACGCTTGCAACGAGCTCGGCGCTGACCGTAAGCGTTATTTTAAGTTCTATCGTGCTGTTGGCCTGTGATTGTGCGGTAAACACCGCCGGACCCGTACCGAGAGCCGTAACCCTATATTTTCCGTCAGCTGTTTTTTCTATTTTGCCTACGGAGCCGTTGGAATTTTCCCAATCGGTAAGCTCGGTATCTCCTTCGGACGGCTCAGGTGTTACCGTTATTTCCTTGCTTTCACCCGGTTTTAAATTTACGGCACTTTCCGAAAGGGTCAGTGCCGACGGAGCGGGTTTACCGGTATCTGTAACCGTTACATTTACGGTTTTTTGCACCTTATCGTTAACCTTAACCGTAATTTTTGCCGTACCTGCCGTCTTGGCGGTAATTGTACCCGATGAGAAGTATTGGTGGGGGTTATCTTTCGAAACTGAGGCTACGCTTTCCGTATCCGACTTATACTCGACCCGTTTATAGACACCGTCTATAAAGTTTTCTGCAGGCCACCTACCGATCATTTTCGGTTCCGTAATTAATTTAGGCTGCAGTTTAAAGGTTTGGTCTTTTTTAAGTTTCAAGTCCGAAGGAATATTTTCTATACCCGTTACAAGAGGTTGCGGTAAAAGTGTAAATGCATAGGTGTATTCGGTTTTCGGATCCTCGATCCAAAACCGTATTTTTACGGGTGTCGGTGCAGTTACCGAACTAAAGTTGATTTTAAAAGAATTACTGATTGCCGGTTCCCGTGTCAATGTTACGGGCGGGCTCGATGCAGGAAGCGTAACTTCGGCCTCGATCCGTTTTCCGTCAAGGGCCGGATCTTTTGCCGAAGCGTGTAATTTTTTGATGTAAGTAAAGTAACTATTTATCGTATAGGGAATGCCGGAAGGCGGAATAACGCTTTGAATGTCTTCCGTTTCTCCGTTGTACAGTTCGACTTTAAGTACAATTGCTGCAGGCTGCGGGGGCTGTACGGGCGGGGCACTGCCTGCGCCTTGCGCTTCTTTTTTTGCATCTACGCCTTGCTTACAACCGGCTGCAAAAGCCGTCAAAACGATTACCGCTGCGATAAGGAAAATCTTCCTTACACTATAATGGATTTTCATAAAATTCCTCCATGGATATAGAATAAAATAGGTGTGATATATAAAAAACGCACACCGGAACGCAATAGTCCCAATGCGCGTGTTTTATAAGAGGTATAAAAAAGGTTATTAATGTCTTATTTATAAAATAATATTTACTGGGGGGGGGTAGAGTTTATACTGTTGGTATACCGTGCGCTAAAACCTTGTAAGGCGATAGCAAAGAGGATTTTAAAATGCAGTAAATTCCCGTATTTGTCAAACATAATAATAAACGTTTCTATATATATACCAAAAACATCGGTTTGTCAACGGATAGAAGGCGGATATCCAGGTCTTCAGCATGAAAGAGCGGTTATGTCAGTTTAGATGGGAAAAGTTTAAGAGGTGTGTTTAAAATGAACGTCTTAAATGCTGCCGCTCATTTTAAACCCACAAGTTTGCATTCTGCAAACTTAGTAGCATGTTCTCACTTCGTTGCGAACGTGCGTAAAAAGTCAATCGAAAATTGATCACGGAAATCAATTTTCAGAGATCCTTTGTATATAATTCTACAGTAAAATGCTATTTTCGCTATTTTTACAGATTTTGTAGTAGAAAATAGTAGAAAAATCGTAATTTTTTTCTAAAAATTCCATGAAAACTATTCAGCACTAATATAATCTTTCAAAAATTGATTTCCGTGAAAATTGATACTTTCTTCTTGACTTTTTATAACAGGAAACGGGCTGAAAGAAGCCGGCATAGAACCATTACATCTGTTACACGCCTATAGCCATGAATTGGGAGTCATTATCGGACAGATGGAATACAGCAGCGAAAAAACAAATGAAATACCGATGAGTAAAAAGCTCATAGAGGCCCTGGGCAGATATAACGCAAAAAACACACAAAATATTTCATACGGAAAATGCCGTCCGAGCCTCTTAACGTAACGGTTTGGTTCGCACAAGGCGCTTTAAGCCTGAGTGTTCCGCCGGCCGGCTCCTGCCGCCGATCCGAAGCCGGTACCGCTATTGAAAAAAAACGCCTTATTTTGTAGAATATGCCGGTAAAGAAAACAATGGTTGAAAAACGGGCGAACTGCCGGAAACTGCGCCTGCCGTTTTATTCATTTTATTTTATGGAGGAAGTATGTCTGTGATTGATGTTACAAGCGAAATAGGAAACCTTAAAAAAGTATTGTTGCACCGTCCGGGAAAGGAGCTTTTAAACCTTACCCCCGACCGGCTTGACGAACTCTTGTTTGACGATATCCCCTTTTTGCGGGTTGCGCGGGAAGAACACGACGCTTTTGCTAAAATTCTTTCGGATAACGGGGCCGAGGTTGTCTATCTTGAAGACCTTGCTGCTTCTGCCATTGCACAAAGTACGGAAATCCGCGAACAATTCTTACATCAATACATAGAAGAAGCCGACGTTTTTTCAAAATATTACCGCGAAGCCTTATTCGACTATCTTAACGGCATTAAAGACCCGAAGGAGCTTATTCTAAAAACGATGGAAGGGGTGAATATAAAAGAGCTGCCTGTAAAAAACAAGAATTCCCTTTTACAGCACGTACTTTCGGACGATTCGATGATTATAGACCCGATGCCGAATCTGTATTTTACGCGCGACCCCTTTGCCTGCATCGGTTCGGGCGTCAGTTTGAACAAGATGTACTCGGTAACACGGCGGCGCGAAACTATCTACGGTGAATACATCTTTAATCATCACCCGAAATATAAGGGCAGGGTAGAAAAGCTCTATGACCGTTACGGCGAACCGCACATCGAAGGCGGCGATATTTTAAACATCAATAAAGAAACCCTTGCGGTCGGTCTTTCACAGCGGACTTCCGCAAATGCCATCGATGCGCTTGCAAATACCGTTTTTTACTGCTCGAATTCTTCCGTTAAAACGATTTTAGTCTTTCAAATACCTGCAATCAGGGCCTTTATGCACCTCGATACGGTTTTTACCCACATTGATTACGATAAATTTACGATTCATCCGGGCATTTTGGGGCCATTAAAGGTGTTTGAATTGACGCGCGGCAAAAAGGAAGGGGATTTGAACGTAAAAGAGCTGGAAACGACCCTCGAAAAAACACTTGGGAAATATACAGGGGCGGGCAGAGCCGATCTTATTCAATGTGCAGGCGGCGATAAAATAGCGGCCGAGCGGGAACAGTGGAACGACGGTTCCAACACCCTGTGCATAAGGCCCGGAACCATCGTTGTGTACGAACGGAATGATGTTACCAATGCTATTTTGAACAAAAAGGGCTTGAAAGTACTCGAAATGCCCTGCGGCGAATTATCCCGCGGCCGCGGCGGTCCGCGCTGTATGAGTATGCCCCTGCTTCGGGAACCGGTATAAGGGTGTTTGCCGCAAGCTCCGTTTAAATTCTTTTATACTCCGGCTTGAAAAAAAGAAGAAAAAATGATAGTATTTCACAAAAGCGGTGTTCCGCTTAAAAACACAACCGTATGGAGGTTTATTATTATGAAAAAGAGAATCTTTGCTGCCTGCATTGCAGCCGTACTGGCGGCTGCCGTTTTTGCCGTTACCGAAGTCAAACCCAAAACCGTAAAATATTCGGTGCCGGGAAGATCGACTGCCACGTTTTATATGACGGAAATATATGCCGCCGAATTTTGGGCCGAATTTTATTTGACCTACGAAGAAAACAACGACGTTTATGATGAAGCCGAAGCCGAAAAGGCGATTTACGAGTTCATTTCCACATACAAAACCGAACATAAATTTTCGCTGGTCGAGGTTGAAGAATTAAAAGCCGCCACCGTCGGTAAAAAGACCACCACAATGTTGAAACGGCTTATTTTCCGACAGGTACGAAAATAAGTTTTCGGTTTTTTGGCCGCTTCCGTTGAATAATTTTTCCGTTTATTGTATCATATAAAGATACATTTTTAGGTATTGGAGTGTAATATGAGCGCTTTAAGCATTGTTTTGCTTGTATTTTTTGTAATCGTTTGTGCGATAATCATCTTTTTGGTGTTATTGCAAAACGAAGAAGGCGACAGTCTCGGCGGCCTTTTTGCAGGCGGGAGCAATTCCGCCTTCGGTTCCCAGTCGGGAAACGTTTTAACGCGGGCCACATATACGGTGGTAACACTGTTTTTTATAACGGTCTTTTTGCTGGCCTTTCTTAACAAGGGATCTTCGAGCAGGGATTTGTCGGAAGAGGTCTTGAAACAGCAGACGGAAACTTCTACCCAATGGTGGAAAAAAACTTCAACGGAATCCGGCACTGCGGAACCCGCAACGGACGGGGCCGCCGTTCCTGCAACGGACGGTGCATCGCCGGCTCCTGCGGCAGACAGTGAAACCGCTCCCGCAGTTGAAGGAAGCGCTCAGTAATGATTTTGGGACAACTTTTTTCGCCGGAAAACATCAAACTTAATCTTGAAAGCGAAGAAAAGGATGAGCTTTTTGAAGAATTGACGGATCTTTATGTTTCCAACGATACTTCAATAGGCAGGGAAGTTATTTTGACCGCCATACGGGCTCGGGAAGAAAAACTTTCTACCGGCATAAAAAAGGGAATCGCATTGCCGCACGCACGGATCATCGGGTTGCCGCAGCCTAAGGGTATTATAGGAATATCGAAAAAAGGTATAGAATATGAGGCTCTTGACGGCAACCCCGTGTATTTGGTGTTTATGATTTTGTCTACGGTTGAGGATTATTCGCTTCATTTAAAAATTTTAAATAGGCTAAGCGCACTGTTGCTTAATCCGAAACTGTTGGAAGATCTGTTTATGGAAACTTCTGAAAACGGGGTTTACGAAACCATTTGTAAGTACGAGAGTATGCTTCTCGGGGTTGTTTAAAACGAAAACGGAACATTTTGATCGCGAAGGTGCCGATAACGGCAGCACCGGTACCGGCGGAAAGCCGGATAAAGATGTCTTGGCGCATCTTTTGGACATAGAAAATTCCGTTGCCGGTTTTGTGCTTGAGGCTCAAACCGAAGCCGATAAAAGGATTGCGGCGGCAAAGGAAGAAGCCGAAAAAGAATACAAACTCGAATATAATAAAATTATCGCCGAATTTGAAGCCGAATTTTTAAAAGAAAAGGAAGCCGAAGACGCAAAACAGCAGGCTGTCTATAAAGAATTCGACGAGTATCTGTCCTCGTTAAAAAAAGATTATAAACGCTTTGGCGAATATATCGACTCTTGTTTTTTCGGAGTATAAAGATGGATAAATCGGCTGCATCGGCTTACGTTTATGCTAAGGCGTGCGGAATGTATGCCAAGTCTTTTATAGGTAAAAAGGCGCAAAAATTGTTCGAAGCCAAGACGATGGGCGACTTGTGGACTGCGGTATTCGCGTCAGAGGTTCCCGTTTTGCCCGAAGGAAAACTGGCCGATTTACTGGAGCGGAGGGTAACCGAAAAGCTGGTCTTCGATTTTTTAAAACTGATTGCCGCCTATGATAAGCCCGACCTTCTTTCTCTTGCCCTCATTTCAAAATATGATTATATCAATGTAAAAACCGCCTTGTACGAAAGTGAAGCCGAAGCCTCTTCTTTTTTAATCGATATTTTCCCGTATTCTATTTTTAATTGGAAAAAATGGCCGGATCTTAAAGCCGTCATTAAAAGCTCGCCCGCCTTGCACGGTAAAACGCCGCCTTTGCACGGGGCTTCGGCCGATGAGCATGTTTTGTGGGATTCGGAGCTGGACGGTGCCTATTACCGGTCGGTGTGGGCCGGCTTTAATTCGCTTTCGCCTGCGGATAAACGCTCGTGCGGCCGGCTGGTGCATGACGAAATTATTTTGCAGAATATCGTGTGGGTTTTGCGCCTTAGGACCTATTACGGGCTGAAAGAAAGGGACATAAGGCCTCTGCTTGCGGGTGCGGATGATCCGGAAACGGAAGAATTGTTTTGCCGGCCTGCGTATTTTGCCCTCGATAAACCTTTGGACGAACGGCACGCATGGGAAAAATGGCAATATGCACGGTTTTTAAATCCGCATGAAGAGGGTATGCCGTGGACGCTGGATCCGCGGTATGTTCAGTTTGCAAGCGACGATTATCTTTACCGGCTTGCGATACGGCAGTTTCACACCAATGCATTTACCGTCGGCGCTTTGGCCGCTTTTTTTAAGATAAAACATTTGGAGGAATACATTATCCGCTCCGCAGCGGAAAGTTTGCGGGTGGGAACGGACGATTTATTTAAAAGCGGTTTTTTGGGGGATAAATTGTATGTTGAAAAGTAAAAAAATGAAGCTGCTTGAATTGGCTGTGCTGGAAGAAGATATTAACGGCGTAATCGAATATCTTGGGAAAAAGGCTCATTTCGAGATGTACTCCGGTGTTCAACAGGATGCGTCCGTTTCCAATTCATATAAGGAGCTTTTCGACAGGCTGCATACGGTTGCCGTTTATTTGGGTGTGGACGATGTACAGGAGCTTTCGGATTCGGCCGTTTTTCCGACCAAAGAAGATTATGCCGACGCCGAAAAAATTTTTGATACTATTGACGATATACGCAAGCGGGAAACCGCCCTTACCGAAAACCTTGACAGCATAACGGCCGCGTATAACGAGGCTGCGGCCTTTTCCGAGCTGAAAGTTCCGTACAGCGAAATAGATAATTTGACCTTTTTGACTATCCGTATAGGAAAAATTAACCCCGACACCTTTGACGAGCTGCAATTTTCGGCGAGTAACCGGGTTTTGATTATGCCGCTTGGAAGCGATAAAAGCAGAATTCTGGCGGCTTCTTCCAAAAAGGGCCGTTTTGCCCTCGATTCGGAGCTGAAAAAATACGGGTTTGTCCCGATAGAAATTCCGAAAGATTTTAAGGGCATTCCCGACCATATTTTGGAATCCTTGCAGGAAAATATCGCACATGCAAAAAAGGCCATCGAAGACATAAAAAAAGAAAAAGCGGATTATGCCGTAACGGTACGGGAGCGCTTGTTGGGTATGCTGCAGGACTTTTCGCTCGGTGCCCAGATTATGCATGTCCGGCAAAATTTGGAATCGTCGCAATCGGTGTACCGGCTGCGCGGGTGGATTTCCGTACACGATCGGGACAAGATGATGCAGGAGCTCGATAATTTAACGGAGGGACGGATTGCCATCAGGCTGTATGATCCGGCCGAGGTGCCTTCCGTAAAAAGCGGTAAGGAAAAGGTTCCCGTTTTGTACCGGCATAACCGGTTTGTACAGAGCTTTGAGCGGATTATTTTCAGTTACGGGGCGCCGCTGTACGGTACGGTTGACCCGGCTCCCGTCGTTTCGGTGTTTTTTACGCTTTTGTTCGGCATAATGTTCGGCGATTTGGGGCAGGGCGCGGTGTTTTTGCTTTTAGGTCTTTTGCTTAATTCGGGAAAGGTTAAAGCTTTAAAAAAGTTTTCGAAATATGCCTTTGTGTTTATCGCAATCGGGGCAGCCAGTATGGTTATGGGCTTTTTGACGGGCGAATTTTTTGCAAACGGCAGGCTCCTTATTCCGGTAAGCCGGTTTATAACGGGGCTTTTCGGAACTCCGCACGATCATATTTTGCATTTGATGCCCGAAGGCGGTTCCATTAAAAAACTGATGATGTTTTTTGTGTTTACGCTGGGCGTCGGGTTTATTATTAATTCCACGGGGCTTATTATCAACATTATCAATAATTTTAAGCTGAATAAAACGAGCGCGGCCGTTTTTTCCAAAACGGGTGTGTGCGGCCTGTTTTTCTTTTGGTATGCGGTTTTTATGGGCATACGGATAGCGGTTTTTAGAATCGGATTCGGCTTAGCCGATGCGGTGCTTTTGGCGCTTCCGTTAATCGGCATCTTTTTTTCGCACCCGCTCGGAAGGCTTTTTTCCGGCAAACGGCCGGTATTCGAAAACGGGCTTTTTACGGTGATTATCGAAGGCTTTGTGGAAATACTGGAAGTTCTTTCTTCCTACATTTCCAATTCCGTCAGCTTTTTACGCGTAGGAGCCTTCGCCTTATCGCATGCGGTTTTAAGTTTTATCATTTTTACGATAACCGACGTTTTAGGCGGATACCTTTCTTTTGGAATTCTCGCTTCCATTGCAGGGAATCTGCTTATTATCTTGCTGGAAGGCTTGATTGTTTCGATACAGACGATCAGGCTGCAATATTACGAGTTTTTTTCTAAATTCTTTACCGAAACGGGCAAAGAGTTTAAACCGTTCAGATTCACATATAAGGAGATGTAAATGAATCGCAAATTTGGTTTTGTTTTGTTTGTCTTTATGGTTTTGTCTTCAGGGTTTGTGTTTGCACAAGATGCCGCGAATAATCAGGCTGCCTTGGTAACCTCCGTCAAATACATATCGGCAGCCCTTGCTGTCGGTATAGCCTGTATTGCAGGCGGTTTGGCCGTAGGCAAAATCGGGGCCGCTGCGATGGGTGCGTTAAGCGAAAACCCGGAAGTTTCAGGGAAGGCCATTCCGTTTGCCGGTCTTGCGGAAGGTATTTGTCTTTGGGGCTTTATCGTAGCCTTTTTGATTATCTTGCTGTAAACGGTATTTAATGTCTTATTACATCATAGGTGAACGTGAATTGGTTATCGGGTTTTCGCTTGTCGGCGTAAACGGCTGTACGGCCAATTCGCGTGATGAAGCCCTCGTAGCCTTTAACAAGGTTACCGGCAGGGGAAACATTCTTGCAGGCAACGCGCCTTCATCGGAACAGCGGGCGAAAATTCTCATTATTACCGAACAAATTGCGGAGTTTTTAAGCGATGAAATTAGAGACTGGCAGATGAAAGGCGATTATCCGCTAATCGTAGAAATTCCTTGTCTGCAAGGAAAAATGGAAGGAAAAAAGTCGCTGACCGATTCCATCAGGGAAGCGGTCGGCATTCATGTTTAGGGAAGAGAGGGTATGGAAGAGCTTCGTTCGACGGAAATTCTCGATAAGGAAATACGGGAAGACGCCCGCAAAAAGGCCGAGCGCATATTGAAAAATGCGGAGACGGAAGCGGCCGGTATAAAAAACGGCGTTGCAAGGCGTATAAAAGAAGTAAAGGCAGAAAGAGAGCGGTTTTACAGCGAAAAACTAAAAGCCTACAAGGATAATTGCAGTGCGGCCGTCCCGCTTGAAAAACAGCGTAAGGAAATCCTTTTTTTCGATAGCGAAATACAAAGGGCATTGGACACGTATTTTGGCGAAACGGGCAAAGAAAAAAAGCGCGGCATTATTGCAGGCTTTTTAAAAAAGTTTGAACCCGTCGTCGGCAGCAAAAAGATTATCGTCAAATATGCCGGTTTTTCAAAAAGCGAAACCGAGTCCCTTATCAAAGAATATTTTCCGAAAGCGGTGCCTGAAAAATATGCTAAACTAACTGACGTCGAGGCGGAAATTGCAGGGCTGGATTACGGGCTTATCATCGAAGATAGGGAACATACCTTTGCCTGCAAAACGGATATAAACAGGGCGCGCCGGTATCTGCTGACCGAAAAAAGAGAAGAGGTAAAAGCGGCACTGTTCGGAGGTCATCAAAATTGAATAAGGTTATAACGGGACAGATTACGCGGATTTCAGGTCCTATCGTGTATGCAGAAGGGCTTTCCGAATGCGGTTTGTACGATGTTGTCGATGTAGGCGAAAAGGCCTTAATAGGCGAAATTATCCGTTTAAACAACGGTATTGCCGTTATTCAGGTATACGAAGACGATACCGGAATGAAAATAGGCGAAAAGGTTGTTTGTAATAAACGGCCCCTTTCCGTACGGCTCGGTCCGGGCATAATCGGAACCATTTACGACGGGATTCAGCGCCCCTTACAAACCCTGTACGAGGCGGCAGGTTCCTTTTTGACTCCCGGAGCCAGGACGGCTCCTATCCCGGAAGACAAAAAATGGCATTTTGTGCCCGCAAAAGACGAGGCAGGAAAGAGTGTAGGCGAGGGAATGGCCGTTTTCCCCGGCGCCGTCATCGGTACGGTACGGGAAACCGATTCGGTAGAACACAAGATAATGATTCCGCCCTTTATCAAAGGCCGTGTTCTACGCTTTTTTGCAGGTGAAGGCGATTATACGGTAAACGACGTCATCGCAAAAACGGAACTGGACGAGCCGATCTTTCTTGCGCATTACTGGCCGGTTAGAAAACCGCGCCCCTTTGCCCAAAAACTCACCGTTTCAGAGCCCCTTATTACGGGCCAGCGCGTCATCGACGTCTTTTTCCCTCTGTCAAAGGGCGGAACAGCGGCCATCCCCGGCGGCTTCGGCACGGGCAAAACGATGACCCAGCACGCCGTGGCGAAGTGGTGCGACGCCGACATCATCGTATACATCGGCTGCGGCGAGCGCGGAAACGAAATGACCGACGTTTTAACCGAATTTCCCAGCCTTATCGACCCTAGAACCAACCGCTCGCTAATGGAGCGCACGGTTTTAATTGCCAATACCTCGAATATGCCCGTCGCCGCCCGCGAAGTTTCCCTGTATTCAGGCATAACCTTGGCCGAATACTACCGCGATATGGGAATGGACGTCGCCATTATGGCCGACTCCACCAGCCGCTGGGCGGAGGCCTTGCGGGAGCTTTCCGGCCGTATGGAAGAAATGCCGGCCGAAGAAGGTTTTCCCGCCTATCTGCCTGCACGCCTTGCCGAATTCTACGAGCGGGCGGGCCGCATTACAACTTACAACAAGGAAAACGGTTCAATCTCTATCATAGGAGCGGTTTCGCCGCCCGGCGGGGACTTTTCCGAGCCTGTAACCCAGCACACCAAGCGTTTTATCCGCTGCTTTTGGGCCTTGGATCGGGAACTTGCCAATGCACGCCATTATCCTGCAATCGGCTGGATAGAATCCTATTCCGAATATGCCGACGAAATCAAAGAATGGTGGGATAAACTGGACCCCGTATGGAGCACGATCAGGCTTGAAGCCTTAGAACTTTTAAAACGGGAACAGCGGCTTGAAGAAATTGTAAAACTCATCGGCCCGGACGCCCTGCCGGACACCGAACGCATCGTTTTGGTCGCTGCCGAAATGATAAAAAACGGCTTTTTGCAGCAAAGCGCCTTTGATAAAATCGATATGTTCTCGGTGCCCGAAAAACAGCTTATCATCCTCGTTACGATGATGGACTTTTACGCCCGCTCTGCGGAAATCATCAAAAAAGGCTGCCCGCTGGTTAAAATAACGGCCCTGCCATGCATCGAAGAAATTGTCAGAATGAAGAGCTCGTACGAAAATACGGATAGTGCGGGCCTTGCTTCGGTGCGGGATAAGATGCATAAACAGCTCGATGACTTGGAAAGACTCTATAGGATTGCGACCTAAGGGTCTCAGGTTTTTGACGGTACGGGCACACAGCCCCATACAGTATGGGCGCATAGACCCACGAAGTATGGGTGCATACACCCACGAAGTATGGGTGCATACACCCACGAAGTATGGGCGCATAGACCCACGAAGTATGGGTGCATAGACCCACGCAGTACGGAGGTATAGCTCCGCGCAGTACGGAGGGATAGCTCCACGCAGTACGGAGGGATAGCTCCGCACAGCAGGGAAGCATAACTCCACGCAGTACGGAGGCATAACTCCATACAACAGGGAAGCATAATGGCAGCCGGTCTACCACGGTAATGGTAGATAGCCCCCCATTATAAAGGGGGACAGTGCGATACGATAATATCGGGGTGTCCGATACGGTAATATCGGATAGTGCGATACGATAATATCGGGGTGTCCGATACGGTAATATCGGACAGTGCGATACGGTAATATCGGGGTGTCTGATACGGTAATATCGGGGTGAATGTTAAGCATAATGACACACTGAATATTCAGCAGAAGGACGGAGCTGGGATATGAATATCTTTGAATTTGACGCTTATTTTCAACAGCTTTTAAAAATCGGCGATTTTACCGCTTCGGATATTTCTCAAAACGGGCTTCAGGTCGAAAACAGCGGTAAGCCGATACAAAAAGCGGCCTTTGCGGTCGATGCTTGTATGCAGACCATTTCGGCGGCAGCGGAACAGGGAGCTGACGTGCTTTTTGTGCATCACGGTTTTTTTTGGAACAAATCCCTGCTTCTTTCAGGCTCCCATTACCGGCGGATTAAGGCCCTGCTTGAATCGGATATGGCCTTGTACGCCGTGCATTTACCGCTCGATGTCCATCCGGTGTATGGAAACAATGCAGGGCTTGCCGAACGGCTGGGGCTTGAAAATGCGGCTCCGTTTGGAACATGGCGCGGCATAAAAGCGGGGCTGTACGGAAGCCTTCCTTTAGCCGAAAACGGCGGGGCAGGCTTTACGGTAGAACAGATACTAAAACGCCTTTTCCCCGACGGAGAAAAACCTTGTAACGTTTTACCCTTCGGCAAAAACGAAATTAAAACGGCGGGAATTATCTCAGGCGGCGGGGCAGGGGAAATAGGGGAGGCGATTGCCTTACACTTGGACCTTTTTATAACGGGAGAAATCGAACACATTACCTATCATACGGCGCTTGAAAACGGGATAAACGTTATTGCAGGCGGGCATTATCAAACCGAAACGGTCGGCGTAAAACGAGCCGCAATAAAATTCGAGTATGATACGGGGATTGAAACCTGTTTTATCGAGGCCCCGACCGGTTTTTAAGGTCCTGAAGATCGTGCTATTTGTACGATTTAGAACTCGTCGACCTGTTCGAAGACACAGTTATCGAACAGGTCTATTCTTAGAGGTTTGATATGCACAACGATGGTAAACGAATTTTGATTTTAGGAGCGGGCCTTATGCAGGGGCCTGCAATACGGGCGGCGAAGGAACTCGGCTGCCGTGTTGCTGCGGCAGACGGCAATAGTGCGGCCGTATGCGCCGAAGAAGCCGATGAGTTTTTCAATATCGATTTAAAAGATACGCCTGCGATTGTTACTCTTGCAAAAAACTTACAGGCGGAAGGCGGGCTTGACGGGGTTTTTACCGCGGCAACGGATTTTTCGGTTCCGGTTGCAGCCGCAGCACAGACTTGCGGTCTTTCGGGGCATAGGCTCGAGGCGGCACTTTGTGCAAGCGATAAGATCCGTATGCGCGAATGTTTTTTTAAGCACGGCGTCCCTTCTCCCAATTTTACCCGCATAGGCGCGGCCGAAATTAAGGACGGTCTTAAGATTTTAAAAGAAAGGGATGTGTGTTTTCCCGTGGTTGTAAAACCTGCCGATAATATGGGCGCGCGCGGCTGCAAACTGGTGTACGCGGAAGACGGTCTTGCCGAGGCCCTTGAAAATGCCGTTTTTTATTCCCGCAGCGGCAATGCGATAGTCGAAGAATTTATCGATGGAAACGAATTTTCGCTTGAAGCGCTGGTTATTAAAAAACAGGTTTTTGTTACGGCCGTTGCAGACCGGCATATTTTTTTCCCGCCGTATTTTATCGAAATGGGACATACCATTCCGTCGGCTTTCGGCAGGGATGAGACGGACGAGCTGATACGGGTTTTTAAACACGGTATTGAGGCGCTTGGGCTTTCGGACGGGGCTGCAAAGGGCGATATTTTTTTGCGCACGGCCGACGCTTCGGGTAAACGGCGTGCCTGTGTCGGCGAAATTGCCGCGCGGCTTTCAGGCGGTTATATGTCCGGCTGGACGGTGCCGTATTCTTCCCGCTTCGACGTTACAAAGGCTGCCGTAAAAATAGCCCTTGGAGAATTCCCTGAAGAACTAAAAGAGCCCTCTCCTTTTTTAACCGTACCCGTCAAGGAAACCGTCCGATCGATCGGCCCTGATACCGGGTTTTCTGCAGAGCGGGCGTGGATTTCCGTTCCCGGCACCATAAAAAAGATATACGGTTTGGATGAAGCACAAAAGACGGAATACGTAAAAGACGTTATCGCAAAAAGTTTTGCAGGGGACGAAGTTTGTTTTCCCCGCAACAATGTGGAAAAATGCGGAAACGTTTTAAGCGCAGCTCCTTCTTACGGCGAAGCGGTTCGCTCCGCAACGGAGGCCGTTCAAAAAATCGTCATACGGTTGGAGCCGAATAATGCCCGCACCGATGCCTTTTTGCAGGAAATGAATGCGGACATCCGCACCCAGGGCGCCTATCCGCCGAACGCTTTTTTATTCCCGCCGCCGTTTTGTGCCGGCAGCTTTGCAGACCGGCTTCGATCTTCGGCCTTGACGGAAAAAGACGGGCTTGTTCTGCCGTCCTGTTTTCTCCCCTATGCGGAGTCGGTATTCGGCGTGCACGGGCTGTCCCTTTTTTCGGCACTGAAAACCGCCTGTGGTATAGAACCCGAATTAAAACGAAAACTTGCAACGCTTAAAACGGCGGAAAATACGGTTTCCAAAAAGGCCCTGCCGTATTGGCTTTCGTTTATCAGAGCGGGTATTCAAGGTCTATTGTATGTGTTCGACAGTGCAGAATAATAGGGCATCTCTAAAAACCTTGTTGGATTTTTAGAGATGCCCGACGAGTTT
>CAUTPO010000013.1:0-26082 GCA_963540475.1 uncultured Treponema sp.
GTGCGTCTGTGTCTGTACACGATTTTCAATGTCGAGTATTCGTAATACCGTTAAAAATAATGTAAAAACAATAGGGTGTTGTTACGGGTATTTTGTGCGTATATCGGTTAAAAAAAACAAAAAATCGTCCGTACGAAATAGGGAAAAACGTCTGACGTTTTTTATTTTTCATCAGACGTTTTTATGAACTCCTTATAACAAAGGCCGTTTTTTTTCCTAGGGTATGTTCGGGTAGTACTGCCGTTACGGTGAAAGCGGGCGGCCGGGCAGCACCCTTGCGGCAGCAAAAGTTTTTTTCCGGCTGCAAAACGGCCTTTTTCTCACCGCGGGGCGGGGCCTACTGCCTTATTTTTTTAAAAAATAGCCGATATCCCCCCACAGGGCCAGTAAAAAGATCGCACCGATAAGGACGAACCCTGCCATCTGCAAATAATATAGTATCTTCGGCCGTATTTGCTTGCGCAAAACCCATTCCGCAAAGGCAAAAAGGATAAGGCCGCCGTCCGCAATCGGAATGGGCAGCAAATTCATAATAAAAAGCGAAATAGAAATAAGGCTGACAAAGTTCAAAAGATCTGCCGTTCCTGCGGCAAGGCTTTCTTTAAACCCCCGTTCGGCAACATCACCGAGTATGTGCGTTATCCGTAAGGGCCCTGAAACGGCCTTTTGCAAATCAACGCCCTTAAATAAGAGCCGCAAGCTTTTGACGGTTAAAACGAGGTTTTCGTGCGTCAGGATAAAGCCGTTTACAATGCTTTTAAAAAAGCCCGTGCCGGGGGTTTCTATTTTGATAAGGGCGAATTCGATTCCAAGGGCAATACCGCTTTCCGTTTTTACAAGGCTTATGTTTTTTTCAAGCGGAATCCCGGCGCGCATGAGTGTTATTTTTGCCGAAGCCGACTCGGCCGCTGTTAAGGCATTTTGCAGATCGACGGTGTTATGCACGGCTGTTCCGTTTATTTCCGTAATGGTATCGCCTTTTTCGAGGCCTGCGATAAAGGCGGACGAGTCTGGTTGTATGCCTGCAATTTCGAGGGGAACATAAGGATAAAAGCCGATTATGCCCGCTCCCGTTGCAGGATCAAGGCGCGGCCGTACCTGTTTTGTTACAATTTCGCCGTTTCTTTCTATTGTGAGCGTTAGGTTTTCCTGTGCGGACGGAACAACCGCCTTTAAAATGTCGGCGAAGGTTTCAGTGGGCTTTCCGTTTATCGCAATAATTGCGTCACCCATCTGCAAATCGGCTTCCCGTGCGGGAGAAGTGTCGGCCTCGTTATAGTAATACACGGGGGCAATGCGGTTGGACGGCGAATAGCCTGATGAGCCGATCGCACTGACAACCATTAATGCGAGGACAGCCGTTAGATAGTTGGCGAACGGGCCTGCAAAGGCGATGATTATCCGTTTGAACGGGTGTATGCTGTATAAGCCGCCTTCTTCTTTCGGCATAACAGGCAGGTTTTCTTCTATGGCTTTTGTAAAGGCGTTTTCACCCCTCATTCCGCAATATCCGCCCATGGGTATGGCAGAAAGACGGTATTCAGTCGTACCCTTTTTTTTCTTTAAAAGAACGGGGCCCCAGCCTATCGAAAAACTTTCTACGATAACACCGCACAGCCGGGCCGCTATAAAGTGCCCAAGCTCATGAATAAAAACCATAATGCTTAAGATAACTAAGCCTATTAAAATTTTAGTCATAAAAATTTCCTTATGTATGTGCAGGCTTTTTCGCGGGCCTGTACGTCCAGTGTATAAATTTCTTCGAAAGAGGAAGGTTTCATACTCCAGTCGGAATCTAAGACCTCTTGTACGACGGCGGCAATATCCGTAAATCCGATTTTTTTTTCGATAAAAGCGCCGACCGCTTCCTCGTTTGCGCCGTTAAAGGCGAGCGGATAGGCGCCTTGCTTTTCGGCGGCCTTTGTTCCAAGCTGCAATAGCGGAAAGTCTTCAAAGCGCGGCGGCGAGAAGTCCAGAGAAAGGGCTTTTGAAAAGTCGAGCGGTGCAAGATAAGGCGGCGGTAATTCGGGGTAGGTAAGGGCATTAAAAATAGGGTTCCGCATATCGGGCGGTGATAGCTGGGCGTATAGTTCGCCGTTTACCGTTTGTACCATCGAATGGATAATGCTTTGCGGGTGAATGACGGGGATAATGTCGTGGGCAGGAATACCGAACAGCTTTACCGCCTCGATTATCTCCAAAGCCTTGTTCGCAAGGGTCGCCGAATCGATCGTTATTTTGGCGCCCATATTCCACGTCGGGTGGCACAGGGCGTCTGAAACCGTCATCTTTTTCAGTTCGTGTGCGGGTGTGTTTTTAAAGGCGCCGCCTGAGGCTGTGATGATTACTTTGGCGATGTTCCGTTTTGTGTGGGCATTGATAAGGGAGAAGATCGCCGCATGTTCGGAATCGACGGGAATGACCGGCACGCTTTTTTTCCGCGCTTCTTGCAAAACGAGTTCTCCCGCCATTACAATGGTTTCTTTATTCGCAAGGGCGAGGGGAATGCCTGCCTCGATGACCCGAACCGAGGCTTTCAGTCCTGCAGCTCCTGCAATGCCGTTTAGAACAATGTCGGGCCGGGCTTGTGAGATAAGCTGTTCAACCGCCTGTTCGTCTATGTGGTGCTTTAAAACCGTTTCGGCGGTTTTGGTGGAATAAAAGACTGCACCGGGGAATTCGGCCTGTATTTTTTCGGCGAATTCGAGATTGCCGTGTACGGAAAAACCGGTGAGGGTAAAGCGGTCTTTAAAATGTTTAATAATATCCAAGGCGCTTTTACCGATCGAGCCGCTTGCGCCGAGCACCACTACTTTTTTTGCGGCCACTAAAACCCGCCCATTAAAAATTTGTAAGAAACATAGAATACGGGTGCTGCGAAAAGAAGGGAGTCCATACTGTCCAATATGCCGCCCCGCCCAAGGATAATGCGGCCTGAATCCTTTATATCCGCCGATCGTTTTAAAAGCGATTCTACTATGTCGCCGATTATTGCAGCGGCAGCCGTTAAAAGTGAGATGACGATAAGCCCGATCAAAAAGTTTTTGAATTCTTTAAATAGAAAAAAGACGATGATGCCGGCGCATAGGGAGCCTGCAAATCCGCCGATAAAGCCTGCAATGCTTTTTTTGGGACTTGCCTTTATAAGTCCCCGATTGTTTTTGCCGAACAAAACACCGAAAAACCATGCAATCGAGTCGCAGGCAAAGGTCATAAAAAAGAAGGTTGCAATGGCCTTGTTGGCATAGGGCAGGGTTGTCGCCGCCGAAAAATAGGTTAAAAGCCCCCACGGGTAGGCGAGCATAAAGACCCCCGAAATAATCCGTATAATACTGTATTTAAAGTCCCCGTCAAACGAAACTATTATTTCGAAAGCCATAATGGAAAGGGCTGCAAACCAAAAGCCGTGCACGACAAAAAGGCGCGGAAAAACGCCGAGCCCTGCAATATACGAAAGGGTAAGCAGTATAATACCAAAGGCTGCAATAAAGTATTTAGGATAGCATTTTATTTTTTGCGACAGGATATGATGTATTTCCGCGTTCGCGATAATACCTGCGATGTAAGCAAGTATGTGATAGGCTAAGAAATTATAATGAGGCAGATAATAAATCAAAAATAAAATAAAAGGGCCGCCTACAAAAAAGATAATGAGCCGCTCTAATAGTTTTTTCACCTTTATTCTCCTCAAACCACAGTGTTTTTAAGCATTGTAACTGAAACGGTTATGCGCTGCCGTACCTTCGTTCCCGATGCATATAATCGTTTACCGCCTGCTGCAGATCTTCGGGCGTCCAATCGGGCCATAATTTGTCCGAAAAATACAGTTCCGCATAAGCGCTTTGCCACAATAAAAAGTTGCTCAAGCGTTTTTCGCCGCCTGTTCTGATAAATAGGTCTACCGGCGGTATGCCGTGTGTGTCCAGTTTGTCCGAAAAAAGAGATTCGGTCAAGTCTGCCGTTTCGTCCTTTTTTAGTTTTTGTATTGCACGGATAATTTCGTTACGTCCGCCGTAGTTAATTGCAAGCACAACGGATGTGCCCGTATAGGCAGCCGTTTTTTCTTTTATTGCAGTCAGTTCTTCCGCAATGTCCTTCGGTAAACCGTCAATATCCCCGATATGCAAAACCCGTAAGTTGTTTTCCGCATAAAAATCCAGCTCTGCCCTAAGGTGTTTTTTTATCAGTCCCATCAAAAAGCCGACCTCCTCTTCGGTCCGTTTCCAGTTTTCCGTCGAAAAGGTGTACAAGGTGATGTACGGAATTCCCAAATCGGAGGCGGTTTTGACGATTTTTTTTACCGCTTTTAAGCCTTCGGTGTGCCCTGCCGTTCTCGGTTTACCTTTATTTCGGGCCCATCGTCCGTTACCGTCCATTACAATGGCAAGGTGCTGCAGGTTTTCGGCCATCGGTCAGTTTTCCAAAATTTCTTTTTCTTTCTGTTCCAAAATTTTATTTATTTCGGCAATAAAAGAATCGGTTACTTTTTGAAAGGAATCTTCGGCCGTTTTCAGCTGGTCTTCGCTTATTTGTCCGTCTTTTTGCAGCTTTTTTGTCTCGTCAATCCCTTCTCGCCTGATATTCCGTATCGAAACTCTAGACTGCTCGGCCATATTTTTCGCTTTTTTTGCAAGGTCCTTACGGCGTTCTTCCGTAAGGGGCGGAATGGATATCCGTATGACCTTGCCGTCGTTGGACGGGTTTACGGAAAGATCGGACTGCAATACCGCTTTTTCTATTTCGGTAATCAGCGATTTGTCCCACGGCTGTATGACGACTAGCCGTGCTTCCGGAATGGAAACGCTTGCAACCTGATTAAGCGGGGTTTGTTCCCCGTAGCAGTTTACTCGTATTTTGTCGAATATTGCCGAAGAAGCCCGTCCCGTTCTCAGCATATCGAATTCGTCTTTTAATGCGGATACGGTTTTTTTCATTTTTTCTTCGCAATTCGCCTGAATTTCTTTCATACAGTTCCTCCAAGGGTGCCCCGAAATTTGCCGTTTAATTCCAAAGTTTGAAACCTAAACGCCGGCCGCTCTTGTAAAGGGGGCGCGTTTAGGCAGTTTTCGGGGGCGTTTAAGCGGCTAAGGGGTGCTTAAAAAAGGCGTATGTGTTTAAGCCCCCTTATCCTTATAAACCGTTGTATGCGCTTTACGCTAAGCGCGTTGAAGATTCTATCCTGCGTATGGGTGTAAATTCCCATTGCCTTAAGCATTAGTATCAACGGCTTTAAGCGCTGCATCCACGGTTTAAGCGTGGATACGACGGTTAGCCGTGGATACCCAGTTGAAAAATGATAAGTTTGGATAAACTTAAACTTCCGCCTGCGGCCTTGCCCGTTTCTTCGATTTTTTTTGCGACCGAAACCTTATCGTCTTTTACGAAAGGCTGCTCGAGAAAGCAGATTTCACCCAGATGTTTGCTTATTTTTCCCTTTACAATGCCTTCTTTGACCTTTTCGGGCTTATCGAGCTCCGCCGTTTGTCCGCGGAAAATTTCTTCTTGCTCTTTGATGTAGGCGGAATCGACGTCTTCTTTTTTTACATAGCGGGGGACAAAGGCCGCCGCATGCAGACAACAGTCGTAAGCGAAGTCTTTGACTTCTTTTTTTCCGAATATTTCGGGTTTATCCGATTTTAAAATAACCAAGACGCCCGTTTTTTTGTCGGAATGGACATAGTGAGAAATGTATTCGTTTGCTTCCGCTTCCGCATTGATAAGGCGTTCGAGTTTCATATTTTCTCGGACCTTGGTTGCAAGGTCGAGGATTTGGCTGTTTAATTCGTCCGTTATAGCCGTAAGGTGTTTTTCCAAGGCTGTTTTTGCAATGTTTTCAGCGACGGCAATAAAGTCGGCATTTTTTGCAACAAAGTCCGTTTCGCAGCTCATTTCGAGCATAACGGCATTTTTTTCGCTTCCTTTGATGAGTATAATGCCTTCGCCCGTTGCGCGGTCTGCCCGTTTTTCGACGGCCGCAAGGCCCTTTTCTTTTAAGTATTTTTCGGCTTCGGCAGCGTCTCCGTTACAGTGCTGCAAGGCCTTTTTGCATTCCATCATTCCGGCCCCTGTTTTATCGCGCAGGGCCTTTACATCCGATGCTTTTATTTCCATTATAGTGCTCCTTAAAATGATTTATCGGCTTATTTTTCGTCGTATAAGTCTGTATCGCCGATAAGGGATGATTCTTCTTCTTCGCGGGGCGCTTCGCCTTCGTTTTCTTTGGGCGTATAGTTTTTATAGTCGGTAATTTCTTCTTCTCTATCCTGATAGGGGGTCGTTTCTCCGTCAGTAAAGTTTTCGTCGTCTTCCTGTAGGTTTTCGATGATCTTTAAGCCGTGTTCGTTGTCCGCTTCGATGACGGCGTTTGCAATAACGCCTGTAAACAATGAAATGGATCTGATAGCGTCATCGTTTCCGGGAATGGGGTAGTCGATACCGTTGGGGTTACAGTTTGTATCCACAACTGCGACTACGGGAATACCGAGGCTTTTTGCTTCGCGTATGGCAATTTCTTCTTTGCGTGTGTCGATGACAAACAGAATGCCCGGCAGGTCTTTCATTTCTTTGATGCCGCCAAGGTTTTTTTCGAGCTTTGACTTTTCTTTTTGTAGGGCTGCAATTTCTTTTTTTGTCAGTTTGTCGAAGGTGCCGTCAACTTCCATTTTTTCGATTTTTTTAAGTCGGGCAAGGCTTTTTTTGATAGTGGTGAAGTTGGTAAGCATTCCTCCCAGCCAGCGGTTGTTAATGTAAAACATTCCGCAACGTTCCGCTTCTTTTTGAATGGTCTGTTGGGCCTGCTTTTTTGTGCCGACGAACAAGACCGTTTTGCCGTCTGCGATGATTTTTCTTACGGCCTCGTAGGCTTCTTTGATTGCGACGATCGTTTTTTGCAGATCGATGATGTGAATCCCGTTACGCTCCGCGAATATATATTTTTTCATACGCGGATCCCAGCGCTTTACCTGATGTCCGAAATGAACACCCGATTCAAGTAAATTCTTCATGGTTACTACTGCCATGGATTTCTCCTTCGGGGCAAGGCCCCTGCCTTCTCTGTTTCTCGGAAAAAGTCGTTAAACCAGATCCGGATATTTTTTGGCAATCTCTGAAACCTGAGCCGTTTTTCTGCTTTATTTTAGGAACGGCGGCTGCCGGTTTTGCTTTACAGCCATAAAAACAGAGGCTGCCGGGTTATGCAAAAGCGCTTTTATCCGGCATGGCCGTCCGTTTTTGCGTAACAGCACATAGTATATCGTTTTTTTTGATTTGTGTATAGTGGGTAATGCGGGAAAATCAGGCTTGAGTTTTGAGAAGAGGCTATCAGATTGACGAATAGTCTTGTCGGAATTCCGGTGTGCGGTTCGGTAAAAATCGGCAAAGTGTTTGAAGAGCTTTTGGAACACGGACGGCCTAGAGCACAGTTGCCAGGCGAACCGGAGGCGGATAGGGCTTGGCCGGTGATGTTTGTCCGCAGACGGGCTTACGTTTATAAGATGTCGAGCCCTGCTTTTTTTAAGATTGTATACAGGCTGTGCAGCGGAAGGCCCATAATGCCGCTGTAAGAGCCTTCGATTTTTTTTATAAACAGGGAGGCCTTTCCCTGAATTTTATAGCCGCCTGCCGCATCCTTCCATTCGTCTGTCTGCAGATACCGGTCGATTTCTGCGGGCGTAAGCGGCGCAAAGTACACCGTGCTTTCGCTTGTCTCTTCGTATACTGTATGCTCTTTCAGGTCGAGTGCGCACAATGCGGTTACAACGGTATGGGAATTCCCCGAATAAGAAGCCAGCATGTGCGCCGCTTCGGCACGGGTTTCGGGTTTTCCGAATACGGTGCCGGCCTTAAAAATAAGGGTATCTGCGGCGAGGATGAGGGCATCCCGTATATCGGGCCGTTCTTTTTCGAGGGTTTCGGCCGCCGCCCGTGCTTTTTGCCGCGCTATCTCTGCGCACAGGAGAACCGGCTCCGTTATGTGCACCGACTTTTCGTCGAAATTTGACGCAAAAACTTCGAAATCAAGGTTCATAGAGGATAGTATTTCTTTGCGGCGCGGGGAATTGGATGCCAATATTATCTTTTTCATATAACAAAATTAAAGGTTTGTAAGGGTGGGGAGAGTATGGGCTTATAGCGGTTCAAACAACGCCGCTAAGGAATACGGTATTTCATACCTAACCGGTTATTCAATTTTAAGAAAACGGCTTCAAGTCCGTGAGGATTCAAAGCCGTCTTCTATTATTTTTGTATTACTCCGTATCGTTTTACCTGTTGTATGCTTAAAAAAACGATGATACGGGCGGTAAAACGCTTATTTTTTTCCCGGTCCGTCGGCAATAATGGTTTTTAACAGTGCGACTGCCTTGTTGCGTACAGGCGTAATATAGTTAAAGTTGTTTGCGATTCTCATGATGTTATCGATCATTCCCTGCCTATCCTTTGCCGTGGGTGCGAGTTTTTCATAGGCATTTAAGACTTCAACGGCGAGAGAGCTTGACGGATTAACTATATCGAACTTTTTATTGATAAAATTTATCATTTCGATAACTTCGTCGTTATTGTTGTACCCCAGTTCACCGAGTGATTTTACGCTTGCCATAATAACGGACGGCTCATTCTCGGTGTACATAACCGTAAGCAGGGTGTTTTTGGATTCTTCCGTTTTCATTTGTCCTAAAAGCTGGCAGGCTTTCATTCTTACATCGGGAAAATTGTTGGAAACTCTGCCGCTGTCCCGCACGATGCTGGTCAAACCTATCGTTGCAAGAGCACCCAGGGCCTGCTGCATTTCGGGCGTGGATTTGCCTGAATTGATGGCTTCTTCAATGACCTGTAAGGCTACGTACTTGGAATCCCGTCCCTCCGATGAAATCATCTCTTTTAAGATAACGCCTTCCATCGAGTTGAGATAGGCTTCTTCAACGGTCATCATAGAATCGCTTCTTCCTTCCTGGGAAAAAATAAAAGATGAACTCAGTAAAAGTATAATTGCTGCAAAAAATAAAGACTTTCGTCGCATTAATCGACCTCCCTTGTTTAGTCAAACGCTCTTGTATTTTCGACCATTTCGGCCGTAAAGTCAAGAGGGTGGCATATTTTTTTAAATTTTCGGATATTATACCGAAAAACCTTATTAAAATCAAGAGGTTTATCCGAAAAAACCGACCGATTTCAAGATTGTTTTTGTTTGAGGGCTATGTATTCAATGATGTTTTGTTTTAGAGGTTTTCTTGGGGAGGATAACGGAAAAAGGACCGCCTTTGAACCCTTTCAGGGCTAATCGGGCGATCCTTTTTTGTGCTTTTAAGGCATATTTCGGGGAACGAGTTTCCATCGGCCGTTTATTTTTTCCAAATCGTAAAAAATAAGTTCCTTATGTTTTTCTTTTTTCAAGACTCGAACCCTTATAGGCGAAAGATAGCGTATATCGTCTACGCGTCCTTGTTGCCGTGATGGTATGAATACATAGTGAAAGTAGTCGCTTAAGCCCTTGAGCTTTATCCCCCTTGCCGCACCGGGAAGGTTTTCAGACGTCTTTTTTAAGACGGCGGGATTGGAGAATTCCTCCTTATAGTTTTCGGAAAGAAAGGTTACCCACTGTGCATAGTCCTTGCGTTCGGTAATGTCATTCAGTTTGTTTACGACCTCCGTTATTTCGGCTTTGGCTATTTCTTTGTCTTTTTTAGTTATTGTAACGCCGTCGAATTCGGCGATGACCTCGTCCATACCGTCTTTTGTTTCAGGTGCCGGAGCTGCGGGCTGAACAGCCGGTACCGCTTGTTCCGGCTTTTTTGCTGCGGCCGGTTGTTCCGTAACGGTATTTTGTTTAGAATCGGCAGGCATTTCAGGTACGGGCTGTTCTTCGGTTTTGACCGCAGCGGGTTCTTGAACGCTTGCCGGTACGCTTTTACAAGAGATAAAAAGCATCGAAAAAATGATGAATGTAAAAAAAAGTTTGCTCATATTTGTGAATATACGGATATTCTTGCCGTAAGTCAACCGTGTTTCTAAGATAGTTTACGGGCCCTGAATATCCGATTGCAGTCCTCCCATGCCTGCCGATAATTTCATTGTTTCTACCATATATCTGATCGAATTGCCTGCCTTGTTGTAAATGTGTTTTTCTATGACGAAGATAAGGCTTGTGTTCGATTTGTCAATGAGTATTTTTTTTATGACGTAGTCTTTGACGCCGGGCCTTATTTTATCCATTTGTCCCGTTTTTCCGCTTATCTTGCTGCCGTTCGGTTTTATAATTTCTACAGAGATATAAAACGAGGACGACATATCGGTTTTGTGTTTTTTGTGCAGGACGACCGTGTATTCGTCGTTTGTTTCAAAGTCCCTGAAGATAAGCGTTTTTTCATTCATACTTTCGTTTGTCAGTACATAAATCGGCCTGCCTTCGTTTTTTTGATTGATGTTCCATTTGGACAGGGTGAGGGACGCTCGGTCCAGTAAGGACAGGAATATGTTTTTGCTGTCTTTGTCGGCCGTTTCTACCGTGGGGCTGGTTTTAAAGCGGCCTGCCGGTACAAAATCGTTTGCCTGCACGTCCACGCAATAGATTTCTGCATAACCTTGGTATTTTTCGTCGGTCAATCCGTGCTGGCCGAAAGCAAAAAAGCTGCCGTCGTCGGAAAAACCCAGATTGACGAAGGTTGCAACATCGCCTGCATATAAAATAGAAAATAAGACAAAAAAACAAAAACAAAGAATGTGTTTGCGCATAAATTATACCTCGTTTTTTATATCGGCGTCCGCAGTAATAACTTAAGAAACGGGTTCCGGCAGGGGGTACAGAGATTTTTGGAGCGGGTACTTTCAGGCTGCAAGACGATAGAAGAAGCGGTGAACCTTGTGTTTAAAATTCTTCGTCGGGGTAGTTCTTGTGTATAAAGGCCGACCATTTATGATCGTTTACGGCGATGTGCTCCACCAGCCATTTACCCAAAAAATAATAGAATTCTTTGCCTGCGCCAATGTCGCCTGAGGCGAGGTCTTTTAAGCCTGTGTGCATTTTTTGAACGAAGCTTTCGTGCATTTTTGCATGCTCTCCAAGTTCCGGATATGCGTATTTTTCCATTATTTTTTCTTCTGCCGAAAAATGATACACCGTATAATCGATAAGTTTTGTCAGTATCTTTCCTATTTTTAGCTTATACTCGTTTTGAGGCATATCCAGCGCTTCTTTAAACTGCCGTATGATGATAAACAGTTTTTTGTGCTGCATGTCTATGTCGTTATAGCCCACGCTTAAGGCGTCTTCCCAATCGTATTGTAAGGTTTCACTCATACGCGTATTTTATAGTGCAAAAACAAATGTGTCAATACGGAAAATCAGGACGATTTTCTGACAAAGCGGGCCTGTCCATAGGGGAAAATAGCCGAAAATCGATTTTTTGGAGTGTTAACCCCTTGACGGAACCGCTTTTTTATATTTAAATCTTTAACAAAGGATTTTTTGTTTGGAAGACTCTTATACGATAATATTGAAAGACAAAACCGTTCTCTCGTCCTTGTGCGGTGCCAATGATAGAAACTTGGCGCTTTTGGAGCGATATTTGAGTGTACCGGTCGTATGCAGGGGAAACGAGGTAAGTGTTTTGACTTCGGACGGCGAAATTTGCAGAAAGTTTCAAAATATTATAGATCAGGCCGTCAATTCGCCGGATATCGGCTCAGCTTCTTCTTCCGAATATATGGAATCCCTGATTTCGGCCGTGACGGGGTCGGGCGGAGAGGATTTTGCTTCAGGCTGTATTCATATTCCGCGCGGAAGCAGAACCGTGTATCCGAAAAACGAACGGCAGCTTGCGTTTATCCGATCCGTTCAAAGCAACGATATAACCTTCGGCTTGGGGGCGGCCGGCACGGGAAAAACCTATTTGGCCGTAGCCTGTGCCTTGCAGATGCTTATGTCGAGGCAGGTTAAAAAACTGGTTTTGACCCGTCCCGTTGTGGAGGCTGGGGAAAGCCTCGGGTTTTTGCCGGGGGATCTTATTCAAAAGATAACGCCGTATATGCGCCCCCTGTACGACAGCATAGAATTGTTGCTTCCGTTCGAGCTTATACGTCAAATGGAAGAAGCGAAATTGTTCGAAGTCGCCCCCCTTGCGTATATGCGCGGCAGGACGCTGCATAATGCAGCCGTTATTTTGGACGAGGCACAAAACACGACCAAGGAGCAAATGAAGATGTTTTTAACGAGGATGGGCGAGGGTTCCAAATTGATCGTAACAGGCGACCCCGGCCAGTCCGACATTCCTAAGGCAGGCCATTCGGGGCTTATCCATGCGGTTTCCGTTTTAAAAAAGATACGGGGTATCGGTATTGTCGAATTCCGCGCATCGGATGTGGTTCGCCATTCCCTCGTTCAAAAAATAATTACAGCGTATGATAAAGAATAAAAAAGAACATTATGTTATATCTCAATTATTGCGTTTGGCAGCCAAGTTAAAACGCAATAAGGGTATGAGCGCCGCATTTGTAATAAGTTTTGTACTGTTATCCGCTCTTACCTATCTGAGCTATTACGAAAACGCCCTTTTTTCCGATTTGGATATCGGCGATTTCGAAATAGGAATGGTGGCGGACAGGGACATTGTTTCCAACAAAAATATCGAATACATAGATGAAAAGGCGACGGAAATCCGCAGAAAGGCAGCCCGCCATTCGGTTACGGCCGTCTTCGATAAGGATCCTGCCGTAGGCGTGGAGTACATAAAAAACTATCTCGATTTTTCGGCCCTTATTACCGAAGTGCGGAAAAAGACAAAAAATCCGAACGAATTCAAATTTATGGTGCTGGAAAAATATCCGACCGTACTCGGCGAGGCAGAACTGGAAAGCCTGTTCGGTTTTTCCGCACTTGCCGAGCTGACCGATGTTGCAGGTACTCTTTTAAAAAAGATGTACGATGAAGGTATTGCCGATATGTCCGTTTTGGGGATTGAAGGTTTGAACGATTCCAAAATAACCGTGATTGTGCGGCATAATGATACCCAATCTTACGAAAATGTTCCGATCGAAGCAATCATCGCCTACGGTACTGCCGAGCCGTATATAAGGCAGACTTTGGAAGAGATAAGCAAGCCGGCATTCGAAAAAGAAGCTGCCGGTCTTTTAAAGCCTTTTATAAAACCGAATATTCTGTATAATGCCAAGGAAACGGAAAAGCGGATTTTTGAGGCTCTGTCGCAGGTAAAACCGGTAACCGTTACCATCAATAAGAATCAGCGGATATTGCGTCGCGGTTTTGTCATTAACGAGGAAACATACGGCCGGCTGGCGGCTTATTCTGAAGAAAGCGATCACATTGATATGCGCCATTTTGCGGGCGCGGTAATCTTTTTGGGCTTTGCGGCTGCCGTCAGCTTATTTTTGCTTTCGAAGAATATTGCAGGCAAGTCACTGGGTTTCGGTTTTAACTTGCTTATTTTGATTTTTTTCGATTTTGTGTATGTCCTGTTTTTGTTTCTTTCTAAACTGAATATATTCGTAATGCCGTTTAACCTTGTGCCGGTTTTGCCCGTTGCTTTTTTTGCAATGCTGATGGCAGCCTTAACTTCGCAAAAAACAGCTGTAAACGTTATTTTTATTTTGTCAATGGCCGTTTTCGGAGCAACCGATTACAAAATGACGCCGGCTCTTTTTTCTATGTTTTCAGGATTGGTAGCGACGGCCTTGATCCACATAATAGAAAAAAGGCTGGATTTGATTAAAACGGCCTGTCTTTTAGCCCTTATTCAGCCGATAATGGTTATATGTTTTATGGTGATTTTTAAGGGGCTTACAAACGATGCGACGGCTGTTATTTTGGGATCGGCTTTAAACGGCTTTCTCTGCGGAATTTTTGTGCAGGGGTTTTTGCCCGTCTTGGAAGTGGTGCTGAACGTCCCGACGAGTTTCCGGCTGAAAGAACTGTCCGATCTTAATTCGTCTATTATGCAAAAAATGCTGGTAAATATTTCGGGTACTTACAATCATTCTATGATGGTAGCTACCCTTGCCGAAACAGCCTGCCAAAATATCGGTGCGAATGCACTGTTAGCCAGAGTCGGGGCGTATTATCACGATATAGGTAAGATGGACAACGGCGAATACTTTACGGAAAACCAGACACTGTACAACAAGCATATCGAATTAAACCCGAGGCTTTCGGCAACCGTTATACGCAGCCACGTACGACTCGGTATCGAAAAGGCACGGCAGCTGAGGCTTCCGGAGCAGGTCATTGATATCATTGCAGAACATCACGGTAACAGTCTTGTTTCTTATTTTTATGCCAAGGCGAAAGAACAAGATCCGTCCGTTAATCCCGAAGACTTTGCCTATCCGGGAACGCCGCCGCGTACTAAAGAGTCGGCTGTGGTAATGCTTGCAGATACGGTGGAAGCGGCCTGTCATTCTATGGAACATCCGACCGGCCCGAATATTGAAAAATTCATCGAAAACCTTGTTGCAAAAAAAATCGAGGCTGGGCAGCTTGATAATTCGGACTTAACACTCCGCGAAATTAAGATCATAAAGGACTCGTTCTTAAAAGTTCTGATTGGCTATTATCATACGAGAATACAATATCCGAATCAGAAAAAATTCGGCAATGATGAAAAGAATAATGAAAGCAATAAGGAAGAAGACACTCATGATGAAAAAAACAAAAAAGAAGAAGAAAGTGAGATAATTGTGAAAAATGCGGAATCGGGTGAAGGAGAGAATATAAAAAACAATGGCTAACAGCGTCAGTTTATCGTTTAAGGGTGAGCCTCCCGGGTGTATGCCCTCGGAGCAGATCGAAGCATTCGTTTTGGAAATTTTAAACGAATTACAATGCAAAAATTGGGATATTTCGGTGCTGGTGTGCGGCGACGAATTTATGCGGGATTTAAACAAACGGTATCGGAATATCGACGCTCCGACTGATGTTCTTTCATTCGAACAGGGGGCTGCATATATCGATGAAGACGGAAACGAACGGATAAACGGCGGAGATATTGTTATTAGTGTGGATAGTTTGCGCTTTAATGCGGAAGAATTCGGCGTGGGTCTAAACGAGGAATTAAAAAGACTGCTTATTCACGGCATTTTGCACCTGAATGGAATGGATCATTCGGATAATTCTCCAAAACAGGAAATGCTTGTGTTTCAAGAGCGGCTTGTCGATCAATATAAAAACGTGATTATATATCGGGACGAATAGAATATGTGGTTATTTGATAGGTTTAAAAACAGACGCAATGTTACGCAAATATTAAAAGAGGGTTTAAATGAAGAAAAGCGTGATATGATACGCGGCATTGTGGATTTGTCGGATACGGCGGTTAAAGAGGTTATGATTCCGAGAATCGACGTCGATTTTTTGTCGCTGGATACACCGAGCGATGAAATTCTCGAAAAGATTTCCGAAAGCGGGCATTCGCGCTTTCCCGTGTACGGCGATTCGATTGATAACGTGATCGGCATTCTTTACGTAAAAGATATTTTAAAGCTGCTGCCGAAAAATGAGGAAATAAAGCTCGAAAAGGTCATAAAAAAGCCTTTTTTCGTGCCCGAATCCAAAAGAATCGACTCCCTTTTGCGGGAATTTAAAAGGCGGCATGTTCATATCGCCGTGGCCGTAGACGAATACGGCGGCGTTTCAGGCATTGTCTGTATGGAAGACATTATTGAAGAAATTGTCGGCGATATTCAAGACGAGTTCGATAACGAGGGCGAAGATATTATCGAAATGGAAGACGGCGTATGGCTGTGCGATGCCCGTGTGGATCTGGACGATTTGGCCGAGGCCCTGCATACCGAGCTGCCCGTTAAGGAGTTTGAAACCCTAGGCGGCTTTGTTTTCGATTTGTTCGGTAAAATACCCGTAAAATACGAAAAGGCCGTTTGGAACAATTACGATTTTATCATTCAAGATATGGAAGGCCATAAGGTCAACACCATAAAAATAGTTTTAAATAAAAAAGAAGCCGAAAATACCGAAACGGCATAGGGAGGGTGATATGAAAAAAAAGGCGTATGCTTTTATACTTTGTTTTGTTGTAGGTTTGCTGTTTGCTGACCCTGCGCAGCTGTACCAAAGAGGTTTGGAATACCAAATAGAAGAAGATTGGTATTCGGCAATCGAAATGTACCAATCGGCTTTAAAAGAAAACCGCTCGTACAATCTTGTGTATCAGGGACTTGCCGAATGTTTTTACGCCTTAAACGAATACGATCAGGCCTTGACCTCCGTTGTAGCAGCCCGTTCGTTCAAAAACAACGACCCGGACCTGCAAAATCTGCACGGCTTTATTTTGATCGGCTTAAACAAGCCCGATGAAGCGTCGGCGCTGTTCAAGTCGGTTCTAAAAACATATCCGAATAATCCCGAAGCCCGTTTCGGCCTTGCCGAAATTGAAATACTGCACGGAAAGCTGTACACGGCCTCCGATATGTACCGGCAGGCTTTGGCACGGCAGGGCGAAAACAGAAAGGCTCTGCTTTCGCTGGCTCTGGTAAGCCATACTGCGGGCAATTCCGCCCAAGCCGAGGATTATATCAACCGTGCGCTGGAATACCACGGCGACAATTATCAGGTTCATTATTTCGCAGCTTATTTAAGCGCACTCAAAGGCGATTTGGAAACGGCTGAAGGACGGCTCCACTCCGCCATTCAACTGAAAAACGATTACGATGATGCGTATGCGCTTTTGGCCTCCGTGTTTTATGCCCAAAAGCGGTATGAGGACGCCGTTAAAATTTCCGATGTCCGCATTGCCAAAAAAAGAGACAGGGCGGATGCATGGTACTTAAAAACCTTGAGCCTTTTAAAACTGAACAGAAACAAGGACGCGATGGTCGCTGCAAAAATAGGTCTTTCCATCGATTCCGAAGACGAAATAATGCGTGCCCTCCTTGAAGAAACGGCCGTCGCAAACCTTGATTTTGAAGACAAGTTTAGAATGGAGCTTTCAAAATATCATGCGGAACGGGGACTCGGATTTTCGCGGCGCAACGTGAGTGATAAGGCCTTGTATGAGTACCGCAGAGCCTTAAAGGTATATCCATACGATGTTGCAAGCCGGGAAGCCTATGCACAGATTCTATTGCGCCTCGGTTATCCCGAACGCTATTTGGAACAGCTGCTTTTTATTCAAAGTATTGTAAAAAGCAACAAGCGCGTAAATGATGCCGTTGAAAGTTACGGTAAAAACCTTTTGACCTCGCTCCAGACAAAATGGAAAATAGATCCCTTGTATCTGGATAAGGCGCATATTTCGATAGGCCTTTTTTACGATATGGAAAGCGTAAACGTCATTCATCCCGAAGCGGAAAAAATTACCCAAATTATGACGGCTGACCTTTTTTCGAATAATCCGCGGTTAAAGATCACCGCTCATTCAGAAGCGCCTGCGACCTATACCGAGGCTTTTAAAAAGTCGCGTACTGCAAACGACGATTATTTCGGCATTGTCAAACTGCGGGAAAATGAGCGGGATATTCATCTTATTTTAGAACTATACGTTTCGCGTACCGGGGCTGCGGCAAAAACCTTTAACATATACCGTTCGGGAAACGACCGCTTTTCCAATTCGGTGCGCAGGCTTGCCAAAATACTCGAAAGCGAGCTGCCGGTTGTGGGAAAAATCGTCAACCGCTATCAAAACGAGGCTGTTATCGACATCGGAAAACACGATAGCGATTTTAAAGATTCCAAAATAGCGGTTATCAAAAAGGATAAACTGGTTATCCGCAAAGACGGCATCGGCGTAACCTATATGCCGGAAGACCTGCTCGGCTATTTTGAGCCGTCCAGATCGGAAGAAGATTTGACCGAGGGGTATCTTAAATTGAGCGGGTATTACGACAGAATGAACAAGGGCGATTCGGTGATACTGTTAAAAGAAGGCGATGATCAAAAAGAAAGCCGCGATTACACAAGTTTCAGCCAGACAAACGCGTATCTTCTGTCTTTATTGAGAAGAATCCGCTAAGCGTATCAGACAATGGCGGATCCATTCGGCGGATAAGGCCTCGTACGTATCCTGAACGAGTAAAAATTTGAGCAAGGCGGCGGCGTATTTTTTTTGAAAAAAGAATACCTCGCCGAGATAAAACTGCGTGCGGGCCGATACTTTCGCCGTTCTTCTTATTTTAAGAAAAGAATTGAATTCCTTTTCGGCGTTATGCCAGTCTTTCGGTAAAAAACTTTCTTTTAGAATTCGTTGCAGCTCCATAGCCTCACCGCCGTCGGGGGACTGCCTGTCTGTAGGAAAGATGTACGGTTCCCGTTCGGGAAAGGGCTCTTCGGTATCGGCTTTGTAAGAGGCAAGGGCGCTTACGGCTTCTTCCGTTTCAGAAGAAAAAAATTCGGGGGGCTTTTTTTCGGTTTTTTCGGGATTTAAAAAGGGCAGCGGGGTAGCGCGTTCCGAAAACGGCTCCGTATTTTTTTGTCCGTTCATAACGGTTACAGGCGTGTTCGTCGTATTTTTGCCTATGATAAATCTGATATCCGCATTGTCGAGCTGGCTTTCTTCTAAAACGGCATAATAAAAAGAAATGTTCGGAACGGGGTAATCGATAAAAGGTGTACCCGTATCCTTGAGGTTGGTTACCGGTACGGCTCCTGCAAGGGAACTTACCGAATCAAAGGGGGCTGACGAGCGGTATATAATGATGTTCCGCCCCTCATGTGTTGCGCTCCACGTTATGACAACTGCTTTTTCTCTTACGGTTACGCCGAACGACGTAAAAGAAAAGGGTTTGTTTTTTTTTGAGTCCACAGCTTCGTCCGTGCCGGCCGATTCGAAAGGCTGCGGAACTGGGGCGTGTTCAGCGGACAGGCATGCGGCGCAAGAAAGATATAAAATACCGAAAAAAAATAAAACAAAAACCTTTTTCATAAAAATAGCGTTTTGGAATACGGTAACATTCGCTCGGAGCGAATGTTCCGGTTGTAGGAGCTCTCCTTCAAAAACCGCAAAGCGTCATGTGCCGTTTTCGAAAAGTCTGCGGCCGCTTAAAATGGTACGGCTGTATGGGTACAGCCGCTTACGGTATAGCGGCTGTACTGCATTGTTTTTGTACGGAACAAACCGAATGGACTTACGGTTTTTGAAGGTTCCTTTGAAATTATTTAATTGTCGAAGTCGTCGTACTCTAAATCGTCTTCTTCATCGTCGTAGTCGAAATCATCGTCATCATCATCAAAATCGTCGTCAAAATCATCATCATCGCCGAAATCGTCATCATCGAAGTCATCGTCAAAATCGTCGTCATCATCGAAGTCGTCGAAGTCGTCGTCAAAGTCTTCATCATCGTCAAAATCGTCATCATCGTAGTCGTCATCTTCCTCATACGAAGAAGCGCGTAGGGGATTTACATGAACCAATGTTTCAAACTCAACATCATTAAACATATCAGCCTCTTTTTGCATAGTGCTGTATACATAATAGATGAGAGATTATGTTTCTGTCAACTAGATATGGGACTTTTTTTCGTTTTTTTTAAAGAAAATGAAAGCAAATGACCGAAAAGTGTTTTAAAAATTTCCTGTAAAGTTTTTAAAAGAAAAAAGAGCTTGTCAATACTTTTTTAAAAAAAACTACTTGACAAAATACCGTCTATCAAGTAAAATAGTTTCCATTGCCGAGTACGCCAACTTAGCTCAGCTGGTCCAGAGCACGTGATTTGTAATCTCGGGGTCTAGGGTTCGAATCCCTAAGTTGGCTTTTTATGGGGAGTTTCCCGAGCGGTCAAAGGGGGCAGACTGTAAATCTGTTGGCTATGCCTTCCAAGGTCCGAATCCTTGACTCCCCATTTATGGGATTGTTTTAAATCTTTTTAAAAGAGCTTGAAACAATCCCTTTTTTGTTTTATATTGAACGTATGAGCACTGCTTTTTGGAAAGAAGGACTTCGGTTTTCTTGCACACAATGTTCCTCCTGCTGCCGCTTCGATGCGGGATTTGTTTTTTTGTCCGAAAAGGATTTGTCGCTTTTATTGAAATGGGCTTCGATGAGCCGTGAACATTTTATGGAAACGTACTGCCGATGGGTTTTACAGTCCGATGGCTTCGAATATTTATCTTTAAAAGAAAAATCGAATTTTGATTGTATTTTGTGGAAGGACGGCGGCTGTTCCGCTTACGAGTACCGGCCGCTTCAGTGTTCCGCCTATCCGTTTTGGAATATGCTGTTGGACGATAAAAATATGTGGCAGGCGGCGGCCGAGGATTGTCCCGGTATGGGCTGCGGAAAATTTCATTCGCCTGCAGAGATAGCGGAAAAACTGAACAAGCAAAAAGGCGAGCCGTGTATCAGGAGACGGTAAAACGGCGGTATGCAAGACGCCGGTTGTTTCGGGTCCGTAACGGTAAAGCCGTGATTCGGTATTTTTAAAAACCGTAAAGGATGTAAACCTTTAAGGCAATAGGGATTGAGTAAGATTATGCGTGTAAAATTTTGGGGCGTCAGAGGTTCACTTCCGGCGCCCATAACACCCGCACAGGTACAAAGCAAAATTTCGGCTGTTGTACAGCGCATTACCGAAAAAGATATAGAAAGTCAGGATTCCAGAGAGAAGTTTCTGGCCTCGCTTCCGCCGTGGCTTTTCGGCACGATCGGCGGGAATTCGCCCTGTGTCGAGGTCGAAACCAAGGACGGCAAGCATATTATCTTCGATTCGGGGACGGGTATACGCGATTTGGGAATAGATTTAATGAAGCGGCCCTGCTACGGTGAAAAAAATACCTATTACCTGTTTTTTTCACACTTTCATTGGGATCACATTCAAGGGCTTCCGTTTTTTAATCCGGCATACGATCCGCGGAATACCATTATTGTTTACAGTACCAGAAAGGATACAAAAAGCTTTTTGGAAGAACAAATGAAGTATCCGTATTTTCCCATTTCGATGCTTGGGGAAGACGGGTTTAAGGCAAAGTTCGAATTTTATTATATCGATCCGAAAGAAAAATATGTTCAAATCGGAGATGCAAAAATCGGTTGGCACAAGGTGCGCCATCCGGGCGGCTGTACGGCCTATTCGGTTATCGAAGACGGAAAAAAAGTCATCTATTCTACCGATACCGAATTAAGAGCGCAGGATTTTGAAAAAAATGCGGCTAATACCGAATTTTATACGAATGCCGAAATTCTGATAATCGATGCGCAGTATACTTTTACCGACGCCATTCAAAAAGAAGGGTGGGGACATTCTACCTTTGCCACAGCCATCGACTTTGCAGCGGGCTGGGATATAAAACGGATCGCCCTTTTTCACCATGAACCGACATACAGCGATAAAAAGATTTTTTCGTTAAAACAAACTGCCGATTGGTATAAAGAACGCTCATGCGGCGATAAACTCGATATTTTTATAGCCCAAGAAGGAAAGGATTTTATTGTATGAACAAAGCCGAAGAAATACGATATTCGTTTTCCGGTTATGAATTGCAGCAGCTTGCGCTGTTTTTCAGAAAACATTCCGATACCCTGCCTGCGGTTTTGGAAGAGCTTTCGGGATTTGCGGAAAACTATGTATATGGAAAAATGACGGTAGAAGAAGCCGAAAAATTTTTCGGAAACTGTCTTTAGAGCATCTTCTAAAAACCTTGTTGGTTTGCTTTGCATCCTTCGTAAATAAAGATGGCTCATCAGCAAGGCTGATAACGAGTTTTTCATAAATAAAGCTGTTCAAAAACATCGCAAATGGGCTTAAGGAAAACCTCAAAAAATTAAGGGAAAAAAAATGAAAAAGATACTGCTTATCATTTTAAGCGCCGCCGTTTTGGTGTTTGCGTCTGCATTTTTTACTGCGTTTTATTTGAACATGCCGCCTGTTTCCGCCGCAGCCCAAAAAACGGTTAAGGTCGATAAGGGAATGACGGCAAAAACGGTGATACGCAAATTAAAAGATGAAGGATTAATCCGTTCCGAACGGTATGCGTATATATATGCCCGCCTGAAAAAAATAAATTTAAAATCGGGTTCTTATCAGATAAATTCGGAAATGACAACCGCCGAAATTTTGCATAAGCTGACGGAGGGAACTCAAGGTTTAAAAAAAATTACGGTTCCCGAAGGATTGACGCTGCAAAAAACGGCGCGTCTTTTTAAAACGGCGGGTATTGCCGATGCAGCCGATTTTGAAAAACTTGTTACCGATAAAGAGTTTTTAAATGCTAACGGTATCAAGGCCGATACTGCGGAAGGCTTTTTGTATCCGGATACATATTTTTTCGGAGAAGAAGATTCTCTTGAAATGATGCTTGAGTTGATGATAAAAACCTTTTTCGAAAAAACGGCGGCAATTCCCAATTTTCCGAAAGATTTTAACGAACTTTATAAAAAACTGATTTTGGCAAGTATTATCGAACGCGAATATCAGCTTGCAGAAGAGGCTCCTGTTATAGCGAGCGTTTTTTCCAATAGACTGAAAGTTAATATGGGTATGGAATCGTGTGCAACGGTCGAGTATATCATTACCGAAATTAAGCATAAAAAGCATCCTACGCGGCTTTTTTACGACGATTTAAAAATACAAAGCCCATACAATACCTATATGCATGCAGGGCTGCCGCCGGGGCCCATTTCGAATCCGGGGTTTACGGCCTTGTATGCCGCCTGTAATCCTGCTGAAACCGATTATTTTTATTTCAGACTGATCGATGCCGACACGGGCAAACACACGTTCAGCAAGACCTTGGGCGAACATAACAAGGCAGGGGAGGTCTTGCTTTTAAAAAAGGCTGCGGGCCAATAGACCTTATGTTTTTTTGACAGACGGTATAACCTTATTTTTTTTAGCTAATAGCATTTTATTTACTCCCATTATTTGTAAACATAGAAGTTTATATTTCCGACGATAATATATAGAAAACCTTTAACAATTCGGTTAGCTTTGCACCCCTCGTAAAGAGAGGTACCCCATCAGTAAAGCTGATAACGAGTAATGTCATAAGTCTTTAGTTGATAAGGACTGATGAAATTACATCGCAAATTAAGATCAAAGAAATCCTCTAAGAATTTTAGTTTTAGAGGTTCCCTATGAAAAGATCTAGTAAAAATCACCGGAGGTATTTAAATGATTAAGGAGGAAATACTTAAACTTTATACCGACAAACCTCATTATAAAAGAATGGGAATGAATATCGTCCCGCAAAATCCCATGAAAAAGTATGCATTCTTTTTGCCTTTCCGCTATAAAAAAGCACACAGGAATTTGAGAAAATTGCTTTTAACCCTTTGTACGGAAGAGAAAGAAGACGAAGGAATCCCTGCAGAATAGGCTACCCATTACGAATTTCCGATAGCAGGTATGCAGACTTAATCCATTTAGCGGCATTGCGAATTTATTTTTAACATTCGGCTATTGCGGAACGGTTTTGTTCACGCATCTTTGTAACATACCGCATAAGTTCCGTTAGATGATCGATTGCCTGCCCTGTTTCGTAGTTTCCGTTTAAAAAAGGCTTGAGGTAAATCCGGCTGTATTTTTGGAAATACGTATTGAACAATTAGTCTTTTCCAATTCGGAACAGTCCGCCGCACGGCCTTGACAAGGGCTGCTGTATTATGTAATCTGATCATCCTGCATCCAAGATTCTTATATTTCGAGATGAGGTGTTTGTTTGAGAGTCGTGTAATTTAAAACTATCATATCCCGCGCAAAGTATCGGAGTATGGTTTATAAGACCGGCTATAGTCGGCTTTAATACCCTTATGTTGCGGTTCAAGGAGCGCCTAAGGCATTGGGCCTGCGTTTTTTGCGGGCTTTATCTTTAATTATAAAATCGGTGCTTTTAAGTCCGTTTAATGCGTTTAAACAGCTCGGTCCTGTCCATTATAAAGTAAAGGGGGCGGCCGTGCGGGCACAGCGGTTCGGGCAGGGCAAAGGTTTTTGCGGCAATGGTGTATGCGGCAACAGGGTCTATAATATCGCCGTCTTTACAGGCTGCCCTGCATGCAGAGCTTGCAAGAATAGCGTGCATAAGGCCGGACGAATCTTTTCCGGCTCCAATTAAATCGTTTTGCAAGTCTTTTTCGGTACCGTGCCAGCGCAGGGGTACGGCATTTATGATCCAGACACCCTGTTTTTCTTTTGTTATGTCGAAGCCGGCCTGTTTCAGTTCTGCAAGGTTTACGGTGATTACCTCATCGTCTTTTTCCGATTCGGTTTCTATCCTGTAGGGAATTAAAAGTTCCTGCGAGGAACCTAAGTTTTTTTTCAATTCTTCGAATAATATCCGCTCGTGTGCCGCATGCTGGTCTATTATGTATAGGCGGTCGTTTTTTTCGACGGCAATAAAGGTTCCGCAAAACTGCCCCAAAAATTTAAAATCGGGTTTGGGAATATCCTGCGGCGGTGCTGCGGGTGAAGGCTGGTAAGCGGAACCCTGCCGGAGCGGGGCATATTCGGTGCGGAATTCGCCGGTGCTTTCTGCAAGGCCGTTTGAATAAGGCCGGCTCTTGGGCACCTCGGTAAGAGCGTTCATTGCGGCATACCGTGCGCTTTTTTCGCTCCATGCATAATAGGGCTTTTCCTCCGATTCGGTTTTTTCGAAGGCCAAGGGCGGGGTAAATTCGGGATTATATTCGGTGTCTTGCAGCAAATTCGAAACGGTGATCTGTTTGTAAAAAGAGCTTACGGTAGAACTGACGGCGTGATGGATAAGCCTGTAATCTTCAAAGCGGGCTTCTTTTTTTGCAGGGTGAATGTTAAAGTCGACCCGTTCAGGGTTTACGGTTAAAAACAAAAAGGCCGCAGGGAAGCCCCCATTCGGAAAATATCCTTCCGCTCCGTAAACGACGGCTTGTACAAGCCCGAATTCACTTATGCGTCTTCCGTTTACGAAGATGTAAATATGCCGTTTATCGCTTCGTATGACGTCAGGGCTGCCCAAAACGGCCGTAAAGAAAAATCCGTCGCCCGATCCGTTTATTTCGTGGAACAGTTTTTCCGGTTCGTGAAAATTGAGTGCGGCAAGGCAGCGTTCTTTCAGTGAAGAATGGGCTTTTAGCGCCGTTTTGTGTATGCCGTCTATGGAATAATGCATTTCGACGGAATAAAAGGGCAGCGCCTTTTCGATAAATATCTGTTTGCACCGGGATGCCTCGTAGGGGGCTCTTTTTAAAAACTTTTTGCGTGCCGGGAAATTTTCGAAAAGATTTTTTACCTCGACGGCCGTGCCCTCGTTCAGCCGGGCCGGTTTTACTTTTCCCATATCGAGTTTCCATGCGGCAGGGCCTTCGCGGGTTGTCGTTATTTCCAAACGGCTTACGGCCTGCATGGACGCAAGCGCTTCGCCCCTAAACCCAAGACTTTTTAAGTGAAGAAGGTCTTCAGCCCCGCTTATCTTGCTCGTGCTGTGGGTGTGGGTACACAGTTCTAAATCTTCCCTCGTCATACCGCAGCCGTTGTCTTTGACACGGATTAAATCTATTCCGCCGTTTTCAATTTCCAGATAGATTGCAGTCGCGCCTGCGTCTATAGAGTTATCCAAAAGTTCCCGCACCACCGATGCAGGCCGTTCGATGACCTCACCTGCGGCAATCTTGCCTGCCGTTTCCTTGGATAAAAGTTTTATCGGTCTGTATGCTGTGTTTTCCATCGTTTTGTTTGTTCAATGCTCGTATTGCCCTGTTTTTGTGTCAAAGAGAGTCTTTTCCTTCAGCTGAGAACAAATCCAGTTCGGGCTCTTCGTCGGGTAAAACCGGTTGGTTCAGTAAGATCTGAATCTTGCCTTCCATTTTGTCTATATCTTTTTCAAGACTCTTGGCGAGCTTTATACCTTCTTCAAAAAATGCAAGCGCCTTTTCCAATGGGACATCGGCGCCCCGTATGGAGGAGCTTATTTCTTCCAGCCGTTCAAGCCTTTCTTCGAATTTTTTCATTCGTATCCTTCTTTAAGTAAAAATCGAAAAAAATAGAACAATTCCGATTTTGAACATTGTTCCGTCACTATAGGGAACGCTTCCTTGCACTGTAAGAAAACACTTTCGGGTTACTCTTATTGGTGCGGAAAAAGATTATACGGAATACAGCGATTAAATTCAATACGGGGCATATTGCGGATTTGCTTTTTTTGTTTTTTAAAGTGAT
>CAUTPO010000014.1:0-26078 GCA_963540475.1 uncultured Treponema sp.
AATACCCTTCGTTACGACGCAAGCATCGGGGTATTAAACCCTCCGCACGAATAAACCTTCCTATGTCTGTTTTTATCTGCCCTTAATATCAGGTTCGTAAACATATTATAACCAGCATATAATAAAAATGCACGAGCTGTCAAGGTAAAATTTCTCATATATTTTTCCGTATTTAATATAATAGCTGAAAGCCTTTAAATATTTCTTAATACATTTTATCTTGAATATAATTACATAATGCCGTATACTAGACCTGTTAAATAACTTCATTATCGAACAGGTTTAGTATAAAAATACCGTATTAAAAAGCGGATGATATTGGGAGTTGCTATGATAACCGTTTTTGAACAAGAAATTGAAAGGGGTTCCGGCGTACCGTATATTTTGCTAAAAAAAGGCTGTATTCAGCCTTCGCAGCAAATCGAAGAAATCTTATACGCCAATATCATAGAAAACAAAGCCTATGATCCGCAGTTTGAAGGCAGCCGAGCCGAATATATGTACAGCCTTTTGGAATTATATCCGCACAGAGAAAAGATTGATGAGCGCGTCATCTCATATTTTAAAACAATGGATGATGAGCACTGGGACGAAAAGCAGATATTCGGATTTGTACGGAGGCTCACCGAAGCAGGCCGATTCGATAAGGCAAAACTGTACAAAAAATTCGAACAGTATGCCGAACAAAACATGAATATTAGGGTAATCGGTGTGGACGATTTATTGCAGCTCGATAAATATGAGGCGGTTGTCTACCTTGCCCGCTATTTCGGTACGCATATCACGGAAGAGAATATTGAAGAATTCATCGATTATACCTTTTATGGCTCCCGTGCGGAGGATATCGGATACGCCGCAGAGGTACTCACTGAAATGCTCCGCAGCGAACACGATACGGCTATCGACCGCTATCTGGCAATCGCACAAACAAAACGGGAAAAACATCCCAGTAAACGAAAAGAGTATACGGCAAATGAGGTTATTGCGCTGTTGGAAAAAAAGGACCCGCCCACTCGTGCAGAACATTTCAGCCTTCGCGCATGGGCAGAAAAACGCGCAAGCGAAGCCGACATTCAACACCTTTCGAATTTATTTCTTGAAGCCGCACTGCCGTTGAAAAAAAGGCTTATACAATTATTTAACGAGCGTCAAATAAAAGTACCCATACAGGCGCTTTTCGATTCCTTTGATGCAACCGAAGACAGAGCTTTTCGGCAGGATATTGCTGAAGCACTCATCCCCCTAAACGATCCGGCTATTTATGATTTTTTAAAAGACCGGTATGACGAAAATACAAAAACGGCTTTTACAAAAATCTGTTTAAAATATTATTCCGGCGATAAGGAATATGAACTCTTTGATGTACTGACACGATGCGATATTTTCGACATACATGAAATACAAGACGACGTTTTGAAATCGGAAGGGTTGCCGAAATACCCCGTTTTTAACAATATTCTGCGGATACTGTATCACAAGATGAAGTGCTCCCTCTGCCGTAGAGAAATCGTTGAAAAGATGATTGAACATCACTGCATTGACGATAACCTGTATGAAGAAATACGATACGATGTAAATCCCGATACACGGGAGATGGCGCAACGTTGATTTACCGCAATAGCAGGATAGCCGGCGGTCTTCTTCCAATTTATAATTCCAATTTTATTCCGTAGCGGCAGTTGATTTTTTTTTCATAATGATTCATAATAGGCGGCTATGAAACGAAAACTGGTAACCTCGGCCCTGCCGTATGTAAATAATTTTCCGCATTTGGGAAACCTTATTCAGGTGCTCTCCGCCGATGTCTTTGCGCGCTTTTGCCGCTTAAAGGGCTATGAAACTCTTTATATCTGCGGTACCGATGAGTACGGAACCGCAACCGAAACCAAGGCTTTTGAAGAACACAAAACGCCGAAAGAACTGTGCGATTTTTATCACAATATTCATGCCGACATTTATAACTGGTTTAATATCGCCTTCGATTATTTCGGCAGAACCTCTGCACCTCAGCAAACGGAGATTACCCAATCCATTTTTGAAGATCTGGAAAAAAACGGCTACATAACCGAGCACACCATCGAACAGCTGTATTGCCCGTCGTGCGAACGGTTTTTGGCCGACCGCTATGTGCTGGGCTCCTGCCCGTCCTGCAATTATGAGGATGCGCGGGGCGATCAGTGCGAACACTGCGGCAAACTTTTGGACCCGACGGATTTACAGTCACCGCGCTGTTCGGTCTGCGGCACTGCACCCGAATTACGCTCTACCTCTCACCTGTACATTAACCTGCCCAAGATTGTCCCCGAATACGAAAAATGGATGGTCAAGGCGGCAGAAGAAGGCCGCTGGTCCAACAACGCTTTACAGATGACGCGGGGCTGGCTGAAAGAGGGTTTACAGGAACGAGCAATAACGCGCGATTTAAAATGGGGAATCCCTGTTCCGAAAAAAGGCTTTGAAAAAAAGGTTTTTTATGTCTGGTTCGACGCCCCTATCGGTTATATTTCCATCACAAAAACGCTGTCCGAAGCAGCCGGTTTCGATTGGAAACGCTGGTGGCTGGACCAAACGGATGTGGAACTTTTTCAATTTATAGGAAAAGACAATATTCCGTTTCATACGGTTATTTTTCCCTGCTCGCTTATCGGTTCGGGAAAAAACTGGACAAAGCTGTTCCACATGTCGGGTACGGAATATTTGAATTACGAAGGCGGCAAATTTTCCAAATCGAAGGGAATCGGTGTCTTCGGCAATGACGCAAAAGAATCGGGACTGCCCGCCGATATGTGGCGCTTTTATATTTTTTACAACCGCCCCGAAAAAAACGATACCCAGTTTACATGGAAGGACTTTCAGGAACGGGTAAACAGCGAGCTTATCGGAAATTTGTGCAATCTTGTAAACAGGACGGCGACCTTCATTGCACGGTATTATGACGGAAAAATCCCCGCCCCTGCTTCAAACAGGGAAGACATAAAACGCATAATCGAAAACCTGCGCAGCGCAGCACAAAAAACATTCGCCAAAATCGGCGAGCTTTCCGATTGGGCCGACTTACGCGATTCGTTTCACGAAGTATTTGCCCTTTCGTCCGTTGCAAACAAGGCCTTTCAGGACGGCGAACCGTGGAAGACGCGGGAAAGCGATCCTGAGCTGGCAGGGGCACTGCTTTCGGAACTGTGTTATCTTATAAAAGATATTTTGATTTTGATTCACCCGTTTATGCCGCAGTATTCGAGCCGGGCTGCAGAATTTTTCGGCATAAAAATTTGGTCGGGAACCGTCTTTGACGAAAACAATCCCGATTTTAAAAAGCCGGCCGGAGAGTTTTTGTCGTGGAAGAACTTGGGCGAAAGAACGGGCCTTAAAACCGTAACCAATCCCGTAATCATTTTTAAAACGCTCGATGATAAAACGATCGGCGCTTACAGGGAGCGGTATTCGGGTAACCAAAAAGAAAGAAAAGGCACAGACTCGTCAAAAAAAACAGCCGAAAAAAAAGGCGGTAGCGAAGACTGCGCCGTTAAGGAAAAAAAGACACCATCCGAAATTTTTTCCGAAAAGATAGCCTTAAAAACAGCCAAGATCATCAGTATCGAAAAGCACCCCGACGCCGACAAACTGTATATAGAAAAACTTGATGACGGTTCCGGCATCGAGCGGACGATTTTATCGGGGCTCGTACCCTTTTTAAAAGAAGAAGAACTTTTAGGAAAAACCGTCATCATCGCCGATAATTTAAAACCCCGCAAAATGCGCGGCATAGAATCGCACGGAATGCTTTTGGCGGCAAGCCGCTTCGACGCCGATGGAAAGGAATACGTCGAGGTCTTGGAAGCGCCGTGGGCACTGCCGGGAACGCCGGTTTTGCTTGAAGGGGATGTAAGCCCCTACACGCCCGAAGCCGCACAAACGTTTTATGCGCAAAAACCCGCATCCATCGATGCCGACACCTTTTTTTCCGCCCCGATTGCGATCAAAAATTATTTTCCGCAAATCGACGGGAAAAAACTTTTGGCAGCAGGCAAGGAGCTTAAACTCGAAAAAACCGAAAGCGGTGAGGCGGGCTAGGCGTAATACTGAACACAGACTTGAAACATCTTCGGTTTTGTGTTATCATTGAAATTCGGAGGTTGACTGTATGGCGGAAGCTATAACCCGTAATAAAAAAGTAAAAACGGAAGACAGCGAAATATTCAAACTGGTTACATTTCAGCTTGGTGAAGAGCTTTATGGCGTCGAAATTATGGATGTTGATCAAATAGTCAGGGTGCAGGACGTCAGGCCGATACCCAATGCACCGTATTATGTCGAAGGCATCTTTAATCTTAGAAGCGAAATTATTCCCGTAATAAGTCTTCACAAGCGGTTTCATATAAAAAAGGCCGAATTGGATGCAGGCGACGAATTTTTAGGCGGTTTTATCATCTTAAAAATAGAAGATAACAAGATAGGCATTATCATCGACAGGGTTGCACGCGTAGTTGACGTAAAAAAAGACGAAATTCAGCCTCCGCCTCAAATGATCGCTGGTATTGGGGCCGAATATATCCACGGCGTCGTCAGAAGGGATCCCGGTTACCTGATAATTTTGGATATCCACCGACTGTTTAACCCCAAAGAATTGCAACGGCTTACAACTTTCAGCTGATATGAAAATCCCCGTATACAGTCCCACAATACGGCGTTCGGAAATGGACGCTGTTTTGACATGTATGGTCGAAGAAAAAATCGGGCCGGGAGAAATGAGCCAAAAACTCATAAAGCTCGTTTGCGAAACATTGCAGGTTTCCGGAGCCGCAGCTTTCCGAAGCCCTGCCATCGCCCTCTCCTGCGCCCTCAAGGCACTCGATCTGGAAGCGGGTGCAGGTGTCGTTATCTCCGCACTGGCTCCATCGTGGCAATATGTGGAAATTATCCGCCATAACTACAAACCGCTGGTCATCGACGTCCGACAGGAAAACGCGCTGGTCAGTGCGGAGGCCGTCGAAGACGCGGTACGGAACGGCGGCAGGGCTGTAATCCTGCACGAAACGATGGGCTTTTTACCTGAAATAGAAGATATTCTGTCCCTCAATATTCCAGTAATCGAAGACATTTCACAAAGTGCAGGCGCGCTGTATAAAGACAAATATGCAGGTTCGGCAGGCGTTTTTTCCATTTTAGGCTTGGAAGAAAAAGATATTTTGACCGGCGGAGGCGGTGCAGTTCTGCTTGCGCCCGAAAGACGGAATGCCGCCGTGTTAAAAAAGCTGTATGAACAAGCGCCCGTAACCGATCTTTTGCCCGACATCAATGCTTCACTGGCCTTTGTTCAACTGAAACAAATGGAAAAAAATATGGAATTGCGAAGAGAAATGCACGAGGCGTATCTTCATTCCCTTATGCAAAGCAAACACAAAACCATTCCCCTCACGGAGGGTTCGACAAATCCCGTATACTCTTTTCCCGTCATTTTGAATTCGGGGGTTTCCGACGTTCAAAAATATGCGGCGAAAAAAAATATCGAAATAGAATTGGCTTTTACGAACTCCGCAGCCGACTATCTGAAAGATCAGCAGGAAACTTTTATAAATGCGACCTCGCTCTTACTCAGATGCGTGTTGTTTCCGCTCTATCCCCGTTTAGGTGCAAAAAAATCGGCGGAAATAGCAAAGGTCTTAGCAACCCTGCCGTAACGCACACATCGAAAAATGACAAAGGCACTACTAATCATCAGTACCGAAAAGCCGAAAGCCGAAGCCTTACGCGGCGAAATTACGGCTTTTTTAAAAGAAAGAAATATCGAGTTTTCCGTCTACGGATATACGGGCCTGCCCGTTGCAGCGGAATTAAAAGAAGACTACGATTTTGCGATAAGCCTTGGCGGGGACGGCACCGTTTTGTTTACTGCCCGCTACTGCGCTCCGAAAAACATTCCCGTTTTTCCCGTAAATTTAGGACATTTCGGATTTATCGCCGCCATCGAACCTGCCGTTTGGAAACCGGAGCTGATAAAATTTTTAAGCGGGAAACAAAACTTACACGAAAGGCTTTTACTCTCCGCTGCGGTCAAACGCTCGGGAAAAACGGCAGGTGCTTTCGAGGCCTTAAACGATGTCGTTGTTTCGGGTGCCGGAATTGCAAAACTGATAGAACTGGAAATTTCGTTTAACGGTATTTCTTTCGGCATTTTCAGATCGGACGGGGTAATCGTTTCCACGCCGACCGGTTCAACCGCCTACTCTGCAGCTTCGGGCGGCCCCATATTGGATCCCGATGTTTCGGCCTTCGTTCTTACTCAGATTTCTCCCTTTTCGCTTTCCAACCGGCCGCTCGTTTTGCCGTCCTCAGGAAAAATGACGATAAGGGTTTTGCCGATGCGCACAAAAGAAATGATTTTGTCGATAGACGGGCAGGAGCTTTTTTCGCTTAAAGAAGGCGATGAAATAGTTATCAGCGAGTCTGAGAACAAGGTAAAAATGGCAGGCTGCTCACCTGAAAATTTTTATAAGGCGCTGCGCTCAAAACTGGGCTGGTCGGGATCTTCCGTCCGATAAACTTTCTTTAAGGCCTTCCGAATTCAAGGTAACCTGCTTCAAAACTGAAGTTTCCGAACAAGTTTAGTATTTACTTTGGCTTTTTTATTTTGCTGTAGAACATGAAACATATACATTATCGGGCAATGTATCTACCTCTACCAATAAAACTGTTTGATGAATCTTTTTTCCTGAACCCAACACACCATACCAAACCGATATATCTGCAACATCATTTTGCACTACTTTATATATTCCTCCGAGATTAGTATAGAGGGCTCTTAATGCAATGATATATTTTTTAGCAGGAATTTTTCCCCCCGATATTTTTATATATTCATCATTCCCGATTATAAAAAAAGACCGCTCACATAAAAGTTTTATATATCCTTCTCTTTTATCGTCCGAAACAACGGTATAGGGCAATTCTTTTCCGGTAAAATTATAAGGAGGTTTATTCTCCCATATTTTTGCAACAGCATTCGGTGTCCGGCAAGCAAAAAACAGCACAATAATCGGTACCATAAAAAATATATTTTTCATCAATTACCCCAATCATGATAAGTATACTATTCATCTCTACATTTATAAATATTCTTATACTTAAAATACTTGCAATAAAACAAGCAACCGGCATTACAAATAAAGCCGCCAAATAAAAAAATTATAGTAAAATACATTATATTTAATTATAAATCATAATATGGGATATAACAAATCAACAACCCCGATGCAGAGCGTAGCCGAGAAACGGCAGGTATTAAACCCTCCGCACGAATAAAATAAGTCCAATGCTCATACTAAAACACACTTCCATACACAATTTATCAGATTCAATTAAATTAATTTTATCAGTTGCCTCTATTTTCAATTAGACAGTTTCAATATTTACACTATTTTAAGTCGGCTTGGCTATTCCGTAATCTCTCCCTACGTTTAAATTTGACGTAAGTTTATGCCGACGACCAGACCAGAGGCAAGCATTGCCGTCCAAAGCGAAGAGCCGCCATAGGATAAGAATAAAAGAGGGATTCCGGTAATCGGCATAATCCCCATTACCATTCCGGCATTTACCATAAAATGGAAAAAGAACATTCCAAGAATTCCCGTTACAATCAGCTTGCCGAAAAAGTCTTCACATCTTTTTATCGATTTTATAAGGCGCAAAAAAATTATGCCGTAAAGGAAAAAAACAAAGACACCACCCAAAAAGCCCCATTCTTCGGACAGTATGCTGAAAATAAAGTCGGTACTTTGCTCGGGCAAATAACGGTAGTGGCTTTGCGTGCCTTTTAAAAAGCCGCGCCCCGTAATACCGCCGGCTCCAATAGCGGTTATGGACTGAATAATATTCCAGCCGTGTTTTAAAGGGTCTACCTCGGGATCCAAAAAGATGATAAGCCGCATCATCTGATATTCTTTTAAAAAACGGATTCCCAAAATTGATCCTGCAAAGGCAATCGTTATTATCGAAAAACCGTAGGCTATCCAGTAATAGTAATTTCTTTTTAATACGATTTGCCCCATTATGGACACAACCGTCACAATGCCTAAAAGAAAAAGAATAACCATCGAAATTTGTCCGTGCCGTAATATTCTTGTCATAATATGGGCTTTTTTCAAAATAATTTCTTCCCATAACGGCATAAGGGTAAATATGATAGTAAGCGCACCTATACAAAAAACATACGATATAAACCGCAAGGGTATCCCCGCAACAAAACACATAATTAAAAAAATGGGAATGTAAACCATTGCCGTACCTAAGTCGGGCTGGGACAAAATAAGGAACACGGGAACAAGCATTATGACAAGGGCTTTTATAAAACGTTTTAAGGGTTCTTCGTTCCTCGATTTATCCAGATAATAGGCCAAAAATAAAATAAAAATAATTTTGATGAATTCGGAAGGCTGAATGCCTAAGTTGTTTGCGCCGATCCAGCTGCGTGCACTGTGACGCTCGGTACCGAACAATGTCGTATACAAAAGAAGGAGCATTCCGACAAGATAAATCAAAAAGGTTCTGTCCCTTAATTTTCTATAATCGTAAAAACAGGCTGTCAACAAAAGAGCAATGCCCGTAACGGCCCAGATAATCTGTTTTTGGAATTCTTTCGAAACCGATTCTCCTGCCGAATTGACGCCCGATGAATAAATAAACAAAATGCCGATCAAGGATAAGGAAACGGCAGCCAAAAAAAGAAGATAGTCGAAGTCGGTCAGTCTTCGTTTACTCATTCGCGGCCCCTTTGAATCGCAGGCAAGGAAGAAAAGCCCAAAAAGTCAACGGCTTCTTCGAAGGTCTGGTTTGCCAGTGCTCCCTGCAAAATAATATTCGCGGTATACGGCGCCCACCATTCCCACTCGTTCACCGCTTCGACTATAACCGCAACGGCAAGCATTTCTTCTTTCGGTGCGTCATACGGCCCGTATGCGATCATCCATGAATGCCAGCGCTTTTGCAGACCGACTTCCGCAGTTCCGGTCTTACCTGCCAGCCTAAACATCGGGTTCCGCATCGGAAACCGCGCTTCGCCCCGTACCGTAACAAGGCTCATACCGTAGCGCACCTGCTGAAAAACTTCAGGCGGTATATTTTCTTTCCGCAGGACTTCCGGTTTTATTTCCCGTATTACCTCATCTGTTTCGGAACTGCGGATTTCTTTTAAGATGTGCGGTTTGTAAACCGTACCGTTGTTGATGATCATACAAAGCGCATTTGCAATTTGCAGGGGCGAAGCTGTGGTGTAGCCCTGCCCTATCGACATATTCATTGTATCTCCATTCAGCCATTTTTCGTGAAACTTTCGCTCCTTCCATTTAGGCGAAGGAAGAACGCCGCTTGTTTGATTGGGCAGGTCTATTTCGGCAGATTGGCCCAGTCCGAAACGGGCAGCATAATCGACGATTTTTTCTATGCCCAAAAAGTCGCGGCATACCGTCCAATAATAAATATCGCAAGATTGGGCCAGTGCATCGTTTAAGGCAAGTTTACCGTGCCCCGGTTTACGGATATGGCAGCGGAAAAGCCTATCGCCATACTTTACCTCGCCCAAACAGGTAACGGTTTTATCGGTCGGAAAGGCCTTTTCGTTTAAAATGGCCGTATTCATAATGACCTTAAAAGTAGACGCCGGCGGATACGCTGCATCGATAGCCCTATTCAGCAGAGGATTATTGGGATCTTTTAAGAGCTTGTCATAAAAATTGCCTGTATTCTCGTTTACGAAGATGTTCTGGTCGAAAAACGGATAGGATACCATCGCCAGAACCTCGCCCGTTGTAGGCCGTAGCACGACAGCAGCACCGATCCGTTTACCCAAGGCCAACTCCGCCAAATTCTGGATCTTTCGGTCCATCGTTAAAATAAGCGTATTGCCCGTCTTCGGCGGATGGACGACGGTCGTGTTTTCTATGTACCGCCCCTTGGCATCCACGGTTTTATATTCCACCCCGTCCGTGCCGCGCAAAACTTCATCGTATTGTTTTTCGACTCCGGCCTTGCCGATAATGCTGTTATTCGTGTAGCCCTTATTGTATAGGGTCGTCAATTCCTGTGCGGTAATATCGCCTACATACCCAATGATGTGGGAAAAAGAACGGGTTTCCACATAGTTACGCACCGGTTTGGAATGCCATGAAACGCCGGGAAGCGAATCGAGGTTTTCTGCAATACGGACTATCGTTTCATAATCCACATTCGTTTTTATTTCTATCGTTCTAAAATCTTTATGTACCTCAGGCGGCAGTTTTTTTTGAATAAGTGAAGAAGGAATTTTCAAAATAGCGCTTAAACGGGTAATCAGGGTCGAAAATTCTTCCTTCGGCACCTGTCCGGGAACAATGTCCACGGCAAAGGAATCGGTGTTTAATACCATCGGAATATCGGCTGACCGATCGAAAATCTCGCCCCGCTGTGCCGGAATAACCGTGGCCCGCTGCGAAATGTCCTGCGACCGCCGCCTAAACTGTTCGCCGCGGATAATCTGCATTGAAAAAAGCCTGTACGTATACATAGCCATTATCAAAAAAATAAAAAAGGAAAGATATTTTAGTTTGCGGCCGACATCCTGTTCAAAATCTTCATTCATACACGGGGAACTCCCTCATTTTGAATGTCGAAGAAAACATATTCAAAAACAAAAAAGTGAGCGGAGCGCACACGGTATTTAAAACAAGCTCCGTCAAAAAATTGATATGAAAAATATTGTACACGTGTATGTTTTTTCCGAAAACAAAGTTCAGCCCAAAAAGAAGAGCAGCCTTGAACAAAAAGCCGGAGAACCCCAAAAGGGCGGGCAGAAAAACCTTGCTCACATTATACACGCCGCACAATCTTCCGATGATAAAACCTGCCAAGGTAAGGATAAAAGAGCTTAACCCCAACGGCGCTGCCGACAAAAAATCTGATAGCAGCCCTGCAATAAACCCGCAAATCATTCCCGTTTTGGAACCGTTGGAAATTGCGGCGTACACGATTATCAGCAACACGATATCGGGCATAACTTTAACGGCGGTAATATGCGAAAGAACGGCAGTTTGAAGCATACCGACAAAAAAAACCGCAAGCGAGGTCCAAACAATTACCTTACTCATCTAAAATTCCTTTTTTACGGTGGAGGTATCCAAAACAAAGACATATTCCAAACGCGAAAAATCTATAATCGGTTCTATGGAAAGCTCCAGCGAGGTTTCGTAATCGAAAATTTCTATTTTAGAAACAAAACCGATCGGCACGTTTTTCGGAAAAAGCGACAAATCGTCCAAGCCCGACGTTACAACCTTATCGCCGATGTTTATATCGCTTTTAGCGCTTTTTTTTACGTACTTCATCATCAAAGGAGAATCTTCTGCGCCCTGCCCGTTTACAATGCCCCGATGCCGCGAAAGTTCCAGTTTGGCGGCTACATAACAGCGGTAATCGTATACGGGTATAATGATGGAAGAAGAGCGGCCGACCTGCAAAATTTTTCCGACTAAGGCCATATTCGTCCCTTGAAAGGCGATGACGGGCATATCTTTTTTTATACCGTGCTTTACGCCGCGGTTTATGATAATTCCCGAATACAGGTTATTAGGATCGTATCCTGTAATTTCCGCAGGAATATTATTGACTTGCAACGTGTCGGAAAAATTAAGAAGGGCCCGTAGTTCCGCATTTTCTTTTTTTATGTCGGCATTGGACCGCTCCAAAAGCTCATAGTTTTCCAGCAGCTTGGAAAGCTGGTTGTATTTTGCCTTTAGTTCCCACAGTTCCCTTACAGCCGAAACACTGTCGCCGACAAACGAAGAAACCGTATAGACAGCCTTTTCGGTGCTGGAACTTACGGAAAAACCGATCTGCTTGAAATTCAATATAAAGGAGCCTCCTGAAAAGGCCATAAACAGGGCCGAAATCAAAAGAAATACGATAAGGAGGAAGGCTTCCACATTAAACCTGAACGAAAGCTTTTTCTTCATTTTAAAATTTATCCGTTCAAACTGTCATAAAGGCTCATATTTATCGAAGAATTTCTGATGACCTCGTGGTACAGCCCCGCTCCGACAGCAACGCAGTCCATCGGATTTTCGGCCAAGATGACCGGAACGCGCGCTTCTTTCGAGATAAGTTTGGGCAAGCCCTTTAACAGGGAGCCGCCGCCTGTCATCACGATACCGCGCTCTACGATATCGGCAGTCAGCTCCGGCGGGGTTTGACCGAGCGTACGCTTGATTTCTTCCACGATTTGGGTAACCGGTTCTTTTAAGGCTTCCCGGACTTCAACGGAATCTATTTCGAGGCGGCGCGGCAGTCCGGTTATCGCGTCCGTACCCTTTATTTCCACCTTTTCGATGGTTTTTTCAGGCGAGGCATTACCGATACTGATTTTTACACGCTCCGCAGTCTGCTCCCCGATGATAAGGTTGTCGACGGAACGCACGTGCCTGATAATCGCCTCATCGAATTCGTCGCCGCCGATCCGTATCGCATTGGAAACGACCATACCGCACAGCGAAATAACGGAAACTTCGGTCGTTCCGCCGCCGATGTCGCACACCATATTGCCCGCAGGTTCGTGAATGGGTATGTTCGCACCGATCGCGGCCGCAAGGGATTCTTCTACAACGGTTACATCGCCCGCACCGGCCCGTAAGGCGCTTTCGTGAACGGCCCGCCTTTCAACATCGGTTATGCAGCTGGGAATACCGATTATCGTCCTCGGCCGTATAAAGCGGTGGCGCGGCAGAATTTTGGAAATAAAATACCGGATCATCTTCTCGGTCGTATCCATATCGGCGATAACGCCGTCCCGCAGCGGCCTTATGGCGGTTATATGCCCCGGAGTTTTCCATAACATACGCTTTGCGTCGGCGCCCACGGCAACAACTTTTTTAGTGCCGCGCTCGACGGCAACAACGGAAGGCTCGTTTACAACGATTCCCTTACCGTTTATATAAATGATGGTGTTGCATGTTCCAAGATCGATTCCGATATCCGCAGAAAATCTGTTTAAAAATCGCATTTAAAATCCCCCGAGTCATAGGTTGTCTTAAAAAAGAGCCTTTTAAGGCTTTAAAACAACTTACAGTAAATTTAATTTTACCCGCGTCTGTGCATGAAGCGGGTCAAGCCGTAAAGCCTTCCGCCACTGTGAACGGGCTTTTATCACATCTCCGCGCAATTCAGATATTAGGCCCAGGCCGTAATACGCGTCTGCGGAAGAAATATCTTTTTCAAGAATGGCGCCGAATTCTTTTTCGGCATTTTCAATATGTCCTTCATCGAGAAAAATCGTACCCAATAAGTATCGGCATTTTAGTTCCAATAATGTATCATTGGTTTTATCGATTGTCTCGAATAAATACAGTTTTGCGTTGTTTTCGTCGCCTATTTTCATATAATTTTCGGCAAGGGCAAAAAGCAGCAAGTCCGAAGGATTTTCCGAAAGGGCCTCGGTAAACGCTTCCACCGCCTTATCGGAATCGCCTAAAAGAGAGGCCGACATTGCCCTAAACTCGGCCAAATCCGTAAAGTGCATTTTGGAATCATAGGCGTAATCCAAATATTTTACGGCAAGATCGGCGTAATAATAGCCCTTTTGATAATAGGCCTTACCCAAAAGATAGGCAATTTTCGGCTGTTCGGCCTTACGGACCCGGTACATTGCCTGACGCAAATGCAAAATGGAATTATTCAAATAGGTATGCCCTACGGAAAAATCGGTTTGTTCCGCAAAAATATAATAAGAAGCAAACCCGTGCATAGCCAGCGCTTCCCCGTCGTAGGGATACTTTTTTAAAACCGCCGCCGTTTTTTCGTAAACCTGTCCGTAATTTTTATCTTCCCAATCGGCATACACCTCCTTCATCGAGGGCACGCCCGAATAGCCGATTTTACGGGTAATAACCGAAAAAGAAAGCACCGAAACGGCCGCAATGACGAGCAAAAACAAAATGATTTTTTTGAAAGGGCTCTTTTTTTTCGAAAAAGCGTTGTAGGTTCTGCGTTTACCGAATTTCATCTTTCATTTTCTTCCTTGACGTTTCTTACTATTTTCTTGACGTTTTCGACGTTTTTATCCTTTATCTTGCGTATCAAACGGCATTAAAAAAAGGGGATTGCATAAGCCGGATTCTGTTCCGTAAAAACGGCGGAATCATCTTTCTTACCCGCACCTTACGGTACGGGTCTATTGCGGTTAACCCGTAAATTAAGAATCGGATATTCTTTACTGCTTAACCTTGCTCCCGGTGAGGCTTGCCGTGCCATGCCGTTGCCGGCAATGCGGTGGGCTCTTACCCCGCCATTTCACCCTTACCGCATACTGCGGCGGTATATTTTCTGCGGCGCTTTCTGTAAACGGCATTTTACAATACCGTTCCCCGGCCGTTAACCGGCACCGTATCCGACGGAGTCCGGACTTTCCTCTGCGCACAAACGCAGCGATTCCTGCAATCCCCTTAACTATTACCCTTTTAAAGTCCCCCGTTTTCGCCGCTTTGTTCCAAGACGGTATCCGATAAATTGTCCAAATCGGCCAAACCGCCCATTTCCGAATCGTCGAAAAATGCGTCCTGTTCCGTCGTCAATTCGGAGTCCTCATAAAACAGTATCCTGCTGCAATAGGGGCAGAATTTTATATCGCTGTCAGCACGGACCTCGTTTACGAACTGCGCAGGGAGAATCATGTGGCAGCCCATACAGACATTTCCCCGTACGGACACGATACCGACGCCCTGTTTGTTTTTTATAATTCGGTCGAATTTGAACATCGTTTCGCTTGTCAGCCCGGGCGACAGCCGATCTTCTTCTTTTCCAAGCTCTTCAAGCTGTGCCCTGCGGTCGGCTATTTCGGAATCCAGCTTGATGCGGCTTTCTTTCAATTCTTCTTCATTGTTAGCGATCAATGCTTCTTCCTGCTTAATAGCCGCATCGAGAATTTTAAAATTGCCTTCCAGCTTTTGAACTTCCTTTCGGATAGACTCCGCCTTTGCGCCGGCATCGTCTATTTCTTTTTGCAAAACCTCGTATTCCCGCTGCGTTTCAATCGTATCCATCGACTTTTCGGCCTTTTCGCGTTTTTGTTCGGCTTCGAAAAGGTCGGCTTTTAAGGCCCCGATATTTTTGCGCAATTCTTCGTATTCGGCATTTTTTTCGATATAGCCCGACTTCAGCCGCTCCAGCAGTTCTTCGCGCGTATTAAGCGCCTTAGGTGCCGCCGAAATTTCCATTTCCAGCTCGTTTTTACGCGCAAGGATTTCCTGCAAGGCTTTCAGCCGTTCAAATACATCGTTATCCATAATCGTACCCCTTTTTTAATTATCAAGATAGTCTTTTAATTTTCTGCTCCGCTTAGGATGCCGCAGCCTGCGTAAGCCCTTGGCTTCTATCTGCCTGATCCGCTCGCGCGTTACGTTAAAGTAAAGGCCGACCTCTTCCAGCGTCAGCGGATACCCGCCGTCTATTCCAAAGCGCATTTTTAAAACTTCCTGCTCCCTCTCAGGCAGACTCGAAAGCACCATTTCCAGCTGTTCTTGCAGCAGCGTCAGTTCGGTTCTGTTGGACGGATTTTCCACGCCCTTATCTTCTATTAGGTCGCCTAAAAGAGTGTCTTCTTCTTCGCCGATGGGCGTTTCAAGCGAGATAGGTTCCCGCGCAACGTTTTTAACCTGCTTGACCTTTTCGATGGACCAACCGAGCTGTACCGCAATTTCGTCGTCGTTCGGTTCCCGGCCCAGTTTTTGCATAAGCTGGCGCGACTCGCGGGTAACCTTGTTTATCTGTTCGATCATGTGGACGGGCACCCGTATGGTCCGCGCCTGATCGGAAATGGAGCGCGTTATAGCCTGCCGTATCCACCATGTCGCATAGGTCGAAAACTTATACCCTTTGCGGTATTCGAATTTTTCTACGGCCTTGATAAGCCCGATATTGCCTTCCTGCACGAGATCGAAAAACTGTAACCCGCGGTTAATGTATTTTTTCGCAATGGAAACGACAAGACGCAAATTCGCATTAATCAGTTTATCCTTGGCGTTTTTCAGCATCGTCTGGCCCCGCCGAATTTCGGCAGTCATCACAAGCACATCGTCTACAGGAGCTTCAAAATCGTACTCTATCTTGCGGATTCGGCGCGTCAATTCCTGAATTTGCGTGTAAATCTCCTTAACCTCGTTTACGGACATCGAAAGTTCCTTTTCGAGCCGTTCCCGTTCGCGCGGCATTGCAAGCCGTTTTCCGAGCTTGCGCAAATCGGCATAGCTTTTTATACCGAGCTGCCGCTCCCTGCGCTCCTTCCTGTTCTGATAATCCTGAACCTTCTCCGACGCAACAATAAACCGGTCGGAAATCTTTTCTATTTCTTCCGATTCTATTTTGATACGCTTTAAACTGTTAAATATTTTTTTGCGCATAGCCTGTAAGTCGGTGTTTTCCGAAAAGCTGCTTAAGGTTTCCCGGTCATAACAGTGCTTTTTTAAAGATATATACTGCTTAATTTCGGGGTACACGTTTCTGAGGCTGTCGCCGTACACCTGCTTCAGGCGCTTTTTTTCGGCCATTTCTTCGCTTAATTCCTTGCGGGGCTTATTGGATTCGGCAGGGTCGAGCTTGGAATACGCCTTTTGCCCGATCGAAGAAAATTCGGGGATCAAAATACCCGAATTTTTTATAACCTTTTTGATGATGGACTCCCCGTCTTCCATATTTTTGGATAAGATGACTTCCTCGTCTGCGGTTAACAGTTCTTCCTTTCCTATTTCCTGCAAATATAGTTTGATAGGGTCGTCTATTCCGGCCTCGTTTGACGTTTTGATAAACCGCCGTTCGGCTTCGGGCTTAGGAGCCTCCGGCCCCGCCTCGTATTCTTCGGAAAAAATATCATCCTGCCGAACGCGGGGTTCTTCGCTCCCATATTCTTCATCGATTAAGGCCTCTTCTTCGGCAACAAATTCGGTTTCGCCGCCCTCTTTTGCAGCCTCATTTACTTCCTCGGTCTTGATTTTAATCCCGGCAACTTCCAGAACGTCCAGAATGTCGGGCATATTTTCAGGAGACATCAAATGTTCCGGCAATAGATCGCTTAAATCGTCCAATCCTATCACACGCTTTTTTTGGGCGTATTCCAGCAACTTGATAACTGCCGGATTATGTGCGAGATCAGTCATATACCTTTCCCTTTAAATTCGTAAGTTCAACATCGATACTTTTCTTTTGTTCCATAAGTTCCTGTATCACCTTATCCGTATCGATACTTTTGCCGCCGTGCAGCAGCCGCAGCCTGCCGATAATTTTGTCCCTTTGTTTTTGCAAGATGTTTTGTTTTATAAACCGTATGCCGTCGTTCACGATACGTTCCGAATTATCCGCAAATTCGCCGTTTAAGATTGTCTGCGAGACAATTTTATATAAAGCTTCGTCGGTGCATTTGAGCAGTAAATTCCCGTATGAACAGGCATCTTCCCTATAACATTCTTCCAGAAGAATAAACAAATTTTTGGCATAAAAATCCTCAAAATCGCCGGGGTTTAATTCGGAACGTAAAACGGGATACAGCTCCGGGTTCGCCGCAACGGAAAGCAGCAGCCTGAGTTCCGCGTTCTTTTTTATGTTTATCGGTTTCGGTTGTGCTTCGTCAAGACTGCGCCTTACTGCGCCTGTTTCGCGGTTCGAATAATCGCTGAAAATAGATTGTTGACTGACTCCGAAAGCCGATGAAATTTTGGTTACGGCCGATTCCCGCTGAATATCGGATTCCAATACCTCAATATAAGGAAACAAAAAGGCAACGGCGCCGGCCTTGCCTTCAGGATTACCGGTATCAAATTTTACGGACGCAATTTGAATAAGGTAATCATCATCTAATATAGCAGATTCCAAAAGAAATTTCAAGCCGTCTTTGCCGTTCTTTTGCAGAACTTCGGCAGGATCTTTTCCGTCCCGTATGACCAGCACGCGGACGTTTACCCCCATACTTCTGCACAGTTTTATGGCCTTGTACGACGCTTGCTGACCGGCACTATCCGAGTCGAACGAAAGATAAAAGGTGTGTGCAAAGGATTTTAGCAGCTTGACCTGTTCCTGCGTCAAAGCGGTTCCGAGCGGGGCGACGGCATAGGGAAGGTCTGCTTGAAAAAAGGCCAGCACGTCCATATAACCCTCGCAAAGAATAACGGACTTTGTTTTGCGTATTTCAGGCAGCGCCAGATGAAAGGCAAAAACGGTTTCGCCCTTTTTATACTGCGGCATATCCGAGGAGTTCAAATACTTCGGGCCCTCGCCGTCGAGGAGCCTTCCGCCGAAAGCAACGGTCTTACCGTGCCGGTCGCAAATGGGGAAAATAAGCCGGTGCGAAAAAAAAGCGGCGGTTTTATAATTTTTGGAAAAAAGCCCCGTCTTTTCCAAAAAATCGGGCGAGTAATTTTTTGAAACGAGGAATTTGTACAGCCAGTACCGATCCTTGGGCGCATAGCCGAGCTTGAATTTTTCGATAATCTCATCGGAAACGCCCCGTGCCTTGATATAACCGAGGGCTCCCCTCCCCTGCTCCGATTCGGTTAAAAGATAATGAAAGCTGCCTGCAACCCGCTCGTACAATTCGGGGATTTCGTCCTTTAGCGTATCCTTTTTTTCGGGAACAAACTGTCCGCCCTCGTACACAACCTCAATACCGGCCTTTTTTGCAAGCCGTTCAACCGCTTCGATAAAACCGATGTTTTCGATTTCCATCAAGAATTTTATTGTGCTACCGCCCTTGTGGCAGCCGAAGCAGTAAAACATTCTTTTATCGGGAACTACGGTAAAAGAAGGCGTTTTTTCGTTATGAAACGGACAGCAGCCCCACCAGTTTGTCCCGCGCCGCTCCAGACGGGTGTACCCTTCCGCCAAAGATACGATATCCGTCATCTCGGTTACGGCGTCAACGGTTTTCGGACTTATTCTAGGCATTGTTCCCCTTACGTACGTGTTATGGGTACCCTTAAAAAATTGTCGGATTTTTTAAAGACACCTTCTATAAGAAGCGGCAGTATATCATATCCGGCCTTTTTTGTCGACAACCGGTCAATAACCTTGCACAGAACGGCAATTTTTGAAGAAATTATGAAACGGAGGGAGATTGAAAATCGATTGCCGTCACCGGCGGTTTTGTTTGTACTTGTACCGCGAGAACGCATAAAACGGCGGGCAGGTGCGGGGAAAATCCCGATCACCCCGCTGTCCCGTCACCGAAAGTTATGCCGTCGCTATGGTAAAGCGGTCTTCGGGCATCTCGGTGAAATATTCTTCCAGCCGTGCATACATGGTATCGGAAGACGCACAGTTAAGGATTTTCGTTTTTATATGATGGGCGAAGGTACAGTTATCGCAGTAAAAATTAAAGAATCGTTTTGCCCTCGTCAGATGAAATTCGGGCGGCTGTTCTTCTTTTAAAAAATGCAAAAAATCCGCAGCCGTTTTTACAAGATCAATGTGCGGCAGATCGGCGGGAAACGGCTGAGCAGCATTTTCCGCAGCCCGTACCGCGTAAAAAATCCATGGCTTTTGAACCGCGGCGCGCCCGATCATCCAGCCTGCACATTTGTATTTTGCATTAAACCCCCGTGCCGCCTCGGCAGAACCGATGTCGCCGCTGCCGTACACGGGCACGGGTAAATCCGCAGCAAGGCGCGCCGTGTACTCGTGGCGGCAGGAGCGCGAATAGCTTTGTTTGCGGGTCCTAGGGTGCAAGGTTATCAATTCAACCCCTTCATTCGTAAGCATTCTGCAAAATCGAAGCAAAAACGCATAGTCGTCCGTTTCGCCGAGCCGCAGCTTTACGCTTAAGCGTATCGGTTGCAGCCGCGGGGCTTCTTCCGTTTTTTCGTATTCCAAAACGGCCTTTTTTACGAGCCGCACCAATTCCGCCGTTTCCGTCAAGGGCTTTTTCATCCAAGCAAACCCCGCCCCCGTCGAAACGATCTGCGGGGCCGCACAGCCCATATTCAAATCGATTCCTATTCCGCCGTGTTTCAGCAGCACGGGAACGGCCTTTGCAGCAGGCTCCGCAGCAGGGCTCGTTATCTGCCAGACCAGTTTTTCAGGCGAAGGGGCTGTTCTAAAATACCATTTTTCAAAGCCGCCGCCTGAAACGGCCGACGGCGCGTGAATCATTTCGGAAAAATACTCGTCGGGCTCGCCGAAGATTGCAATCAGTCTGCGCAAACCCGAATGGCTAAGCGCTGCCATCGGTGCCAAAATCAACTTCATAGCGCAAAGTATACGGGCGGGCAAAAATTTGTCAACTTATCCCGCTAAAATCTATCGACTTTTTGCCTGTTTTTGTGTATTATAGTTTTATTGCAACAATACCGCCAATTCCGAAAAACGGGCTTGGCGGTATCGATTTTGAAGATTCTTAATTTTAACAGTGCGGGGCATTTTTAAAAACCGATAAAAATCGGCATTTTCGAAAGATTCCCAATACTGCAAATACCGATTAGGGAGAGAATATGAGCGGCGGCAGCGAAGACGACGATAAAAATAACGACAAAAACAAAGATCAAAAAAGGCTTTCGGATTTTTTCAATTTTGACAATGACCGGGACGGCGGGCAAGACAAAAAACCGCCGAAAAAACCCGTTTTTTCAATATGGTTTTTAATGCCTCTAGTCATTATAATCCTTCTTTTGGTTAATCAGCTTTTTTCGATGGACAGCTCGAAGCTGATTCCTTTTTCCGAATTTAAGGACAGAATTTCGTCAGGACAGATAAAAAAGGTCGTTTTAGGCCCTGTTTATTTTACCGGATACACGAGCCGCGAAACGGAAGCGCAGGGGTTAAAACTACCCTTCTTTCCCACCGCCGGAAGCGGTTCCGAATATACGGCCGTCGGCATTTATACCGAAGATTTTTTAAAGCTTTTGGACGAAAAACGCGTAACGTACAACATAAAACCCAAGGAAGGCAATTACCTGAGGGATATTTTGGTTCAATGGGGCCTGTTTTTCCTTATCGTCTTTTTGTTTTGGCGCGCCTTTTTCAAGCGGATGACAAAGAATTTCGGCGGGCTCGGCGGGAGCTTTTTTTCGCCGGGACAGGCCAGAAGTGCCGCGGTGGAAGAAGGCAAGGTCGAAACCCGTTTTAAGGACGTCGCAGGTGTAGATGAGGCTAAAGAAGAACTGATGGAAGTCGTTGACTTTTTAAAATATCCGAAAAAATATACCGAAATAGGCGGCAAAATTCCGCGCGGTGTTCTGTTAGTCGGCCCGCCGGGAACGGGCAAAACCCTGCTTGCACGAGCCGTTGCAGGCGAGGCGAATGTTCCGTTTTTCAGAATAAGCGGTTCGGATTTTGTCGAAATGTTTGTGGGCGTCGGAGCTTCGCGTGTGCGCGACTTGTTCAGACAGGCGCGGGAAAAGGCGCCTTGTATCATTTTTATAGACGAATTGGACGCTATCGGAAAGTCGCGTCTTAATTCGGTTAATTCCAATGACGAGCGGGAACAAACCTTAAACCAGCTTTTGGTCGAAATGGACGGTTTCGATAATACAACGGGGCTTATCCTTTTGGGCGCGACGAACCGGCCCGACGTTTTGGACCCCGCCTTGCTTAGGCCCGGCCGCTTCGATCGGCAGGTCGTCGTTGACCGTCCCGATTTAAAAGGCCGCGAGATGATTTTGACCCTGCATGCAGCCAGCGTAAAACTGGACGAGTCGGCAGACCTTTCGGAGATAGCCAGAATAACGAGCGGCTGTTCGGGGGCGGATCTTGCGAATATCATAAACGAGGCTGCCCTTTTGGCGGTGCGCGGCGGACGCAAAAAAGTCGTTATGGCCGATTTAAGCGAGGCTGTCGAAAAGGCGACCATCGGGCTGCAAAAAAAATCGAAGGTGATTCGGGAAGAAGAACGGAAGGTCATCGCCTTTCACGAAACGGGGCATGCACTTGTAAGTAAGTTTACGGAAGGAGCCGATCAGGTTCACAAAATAACGATTGTACCGCGCGGTACCTCGGCACTCGGCTATACCTTTCATATCCCCGAAGACGATAAACACATCGTTACGGAAAAACAGCTTTTAGCCGAGGTCGATGTGCTGCTCGGAGGCCGCGCCGCGGAACAGGTCGCATTCAATATGGTTTCCACGGGGGCTGCAAACGATTTGATGCGCGCAACGGACATAGCCCGAAGCATAATAGTCGATTACGGTATGAGCGCGAAGTTTAAAAACGTCGCTTTAAGTAAGCGCGGCTCAGGCTATTTGGGCAATGACCCTCAGCTGGTGCGGGAATATGCCGAAACGACCCAGCAGTATATTGACGAAGAAATTGCAAAAATTATCGACAGACGGTACGAGGCTGTGGTCAATCTGCTTACGGCTAAAAAAGGCCTTTTGGATTATATCGCAAAACGTCTTTTGGAAAAGGAAACGATAGAGTCGGAAGAATTCGAAACGATAATTGCCGCCGAAAACAGCCTTGACACCTTGCAGCTCGATAAGCACGGCGCGGCGGAAACTGAGCCGGAAAAATAATCTGCCGGCCCCGCTGTTTCCGGCGTGTAAAAGGCACCGCTGCTATAAACGGCGGCCGATTTTGTGCAAGCGTGCAAGCCAAACGGCCTTATTATGACGGGCAAGAAAAACGACAGGCGTACAAGTGTTTTTGTACCGTTTATACCGTCAAATCAGGCAGGAAAAAACCGCCTTCCGCTGAAGACGGACTGCCGTATGTTACGGCGATATTCGAAACCCCGTTTTCGGCCAGACAGGCTACAAGTAGGGCACACATCGCCGCTTTTTCTTTTTCGGAAAAAGCGGCGTCTTCCTGCATAAAAAAACACGTCTTATCTTGCAGCGAAAAAATCCATTTTTCATTTTGCAATTTACAGCGCAACACGGCAGTACGGCAGGTTTTTATATTTAAATCGAGCAAGAGCGATAGGGAACCGCTTATGTTTTTGTCCGAGGCAGCACCGAGCGGCAAACCGTTCTTTTCGTCCCTTTTTTCGGCACGGCCCGAAACAGCGGCACCTGAATAATCGGCGGCTTCGGCTGAAAAATCTTTTTTAAACGGAAGCACGATCCAGTGCAAGCCGTTTCCGCGTGTATGGTTGAGCAATGCGAAAATATCCGTATCGTCTCTATCAGCATCTGCAAAGTCATTCCATTTAGGATCTTCTTGCAAAACCGTGCCGCCGTTCGGGTTTCCGCCGTCAGAAAAAGCCCTGTTTTTCCCGTCCTGTCCCTTTTTTCCGCCGGATGTATCTTCATCGCCGAAAACCAACGCGTAAATTCTTTCGAATATGCTCTCATCCAGCTCAAGCCCCCTGCTTTCAAGAAGACCGCCTGCAAAAGCTGCCTTTGTTTTATCCTTTTTTGTATCTTTTAAAAAATGAATAAGTCTTCCAATCCGCTCTTCTTCAAGGCGGCTGCCCGAAGCAGTAAAAAATGCAAGAATTGCAGAGGTCAATTCGTTTTTCGGCAACCCGAGTTTCGAAAAAAGGTTTCCGCCGCGGCTTTCTCCTGCACGTTCGGTTTCGGGGATCAAAAGTACCGAACCGTTTTCGACGGCAACCCTCATTTTTAAGGCGTCGCCTTCTTTTAAATTGCCCAAAACACGGCCTTCGAAAACCGTGCCGTTAAAAAAAATACGGGCCGAACCGCCCGCTTTTAAACTTAAAATTTTAGCCGAAACAATATCGCCGTGTTTTAAGCTGCCGAAGCCGAGGTCCGCCCGTTTTGAAGTAAAAAAGAATTGTGTACTGCTTGCGTAAACCACTTACCGATTTTCTTTTTTGGTAATAAGGGGTTTGATCTTTGCCGCCTTACCGATTTTTCCGCGGATATAGTACAGTTTTGCCCTGCGGACCTTTCCGGGCCGTACGACTTCAACCCTCGCTATTCTCGGCGAGTGCAGGGGGAAAACCCGTTCCACACCGACGCCGTAGGAATTCTTCCGTACGGTAAAGGTTCTTCCGATACCGGAATTTTTAAAACAGATTACCAGACCTTCATAAACTTGAATTCTTTCGGTTTTTCCTTCCACAATTTTAAAGTGAACCTTGACCGTATCGCCGACCCTGAACTGCGGCGGATTTTCGGCCTTTTGTTTTGCTTCAATCTTCATTATAAGATCGCTCATCTTGCAACTCCTTAAATAATTTTTCCGTATCTTTTGTCCAATACTCCGAGTTTTTTGCTTTTTCCAGCAAATCGGGCCTATTTTTAAGCGTCTTTTCAAGGCGCTTTTTAAGCCGCCATCTTTGTATGTTACGGTGATGGCCGGACAAAAGAACATCGGGGACTTCGCGCCCCTTAAAATTCCTTGGTCTTGTGTACTGCGGATACTCGAGCAAATTATCCGAAAAGCTTTCTTCTGCAAGTGACTCGCCTGAGATAACCCCTTCGATAAGGCGGTATACCGCATCGATGATAACCAGAGCGGCAACCTCTCCCGAAGACATTACATAATCCCCGACGGAAATTTCATCATCGACATATTCGTCGATAATGCGCTGATCGATTCCCTCGTACCTTCCGCAGATAAAAACCAGCTCGTTTTCTGTAGAAAGTTCTTCTGCATATCTTTGGTCGAACAGCCTGCCCGACGGGCTTACATAAATAACCCGCTTTTGTTGTGCGCCGACCGAATCCAGCGCTAAACTCAAAGGTTCGGGCAAAAGCAGCATTCCGGCGCCGCCGCCGTAGGTCAAATCGTCGCAGGAGCGGTGCTTGTCGAAAGCAAAGTCCCGGATATTTACAAGATTGCAGGCAATAAGTTCCCTTTCCACCGCCTTCGCCATAATCGAACTTTCAAAAAAGGCTTTCGGGATTTCGGGGAACAAGGTCAGCACATTGAATCTCATTCGAGAATCCAGCGGTGCATAAGCTCCGCGGTTCCGGCCTCAATGTCTATTGTTCCGATAAATTCTTTATTAAACGGAACATAAACGGGCCCCGCCGCAGCAGCCTCGGAGATTTCTAAAAGATAACCGCCTCCGCCTTCCACTACACTTGTAATTTTTCCGACAAGAGTTCCTTTATACACAAGATTACAATTACAAAGATCACGGACATAAACCTCCCCCTCGTTGAGGGGCGGGGCCATATCCCGCGGAATAAACACCTCGGAACCCGTCAACAACTTGGCGGCTTCGGGACTGTCTATCCCCTTGAATTTCAAAAGAGCATCGGCGCTTCGAATCTTTATCTCTTCAACTTCAAAACGGTCTTGCTTCGGCTCTTTTTCCTTCGATTTTCCTTTGGGAATACTCAAAAAAACTTCTGTAAATCTTAAAAAATGCTCGTATTCCCCCGAAAAACTTTCAACTTTTACAAACCCGTTCACGCCGAAAGCGCCCCGGATCTGTCCCGTTGCAAGCAAATCCATTATCAGTCCAAAATTTCGAGCGAATACCGTTTTCCGGACTTTCCGGAGCTTGCATTAAGGAGGGTTCGGATTGATTTTGCAATCCTGCCCTGCTTGCCTATTACCTTTCCGATGTCTTCGGAGGCAACTTTAAGCTCCAAAACAACGCCTTTTTCGTTTTCGGTTTCGCGAACCTCAACGGCCGAAGCGTTATCGACAAGAGATTTTGCAATATACTCTATTAAATCTTTTTGCATTTTATTTTCCTCTTCACTTTATAAAGTGAATTCTTTTTTGTTAAGAAGACGCCTGACGGTATCGGTAGGCTGAGCCCCCTTATCAAGCCAGCTTCTTACCTTGTCGGCGTTAAAAGATATCTGCTTTTCCGCCGTTTCGATCGGATGATAAATTCCGACCTCATCTATCGTTTTGCCGTTTCTGGGCTCGCGGGCGTCCTGAACAACAATTCGATAATACGGGCGTTTTTTTGTTCCGATTCTCTTTAGTCTGATCTTTACCACTAGTAACCTCCCGGGTTTGACCCTTATTTCCTCGGTTTTCCAAAAAGGAAAACGGACACAATAAGTGAGGATAATACAATATCACTAGAAATTAGTCAAGTACCCGCATTGCCTCACGTTAAATCTAACCGAAAAATAGAAACCCTAAGGAAGGGCACAATGGGGTTAGACATGAAAACGAAAAAGAAATTGAGCGAAGAAACGGCCAAACGG
>CAUTPO010000015.1:0-25714 GCA_963540475.1 uncultured Treponema sp.
AAATAATACTGCACCTAATATTGAAAGCATAAATCAATATTCTCCCTTCGCAAAATACAAAAAATTTCAGTTACAAATTCTAATTTGTCAATTTCTCGTTCATTTCATTATATCACTTTTTGCCACATTTTGTCATTTAATCAAGTTGAATATTCATTCTTGTAATCATCATACTTATAATCTGCTACAAAACGGTGGCAAGTGTTTTAAGGCTTTTTCTCTCTTATCTTGGTTTTGTACCTAAATCATATTTAAAAACAAAATAGAGTGCTTGCACCGTCTTTTAAGCCTATCTTACAGGTGAGCTCCTATCATTCTCAATATTGTTTTGGAATTCCCTACAAATCCGGGCATGTTAATTACCCAACAGCAAGGCTGTCATTCTTTTATGCTGAAGTCTTAAATCAGCCTAAACAGCCGCCTTGTCTTTTTTTGTTTTTTCGGATATACTCCGCCCTTTCCTGAAAATTCTAAGCGGGTATTCTGTAACAAAGCGGCAGACGAATGTACTTAAAAAAACTGCCTGATTTTTGAGGGACCTGCGGTAATTTTACAATCGGTAACAATAATGAAAAAAATAACGTTTTCTACAGAGCTTGCCTATGTTTTGGGCGTGGTGTTGTTGGCTGCGGGAACCGCTTTTATGGAAAAGGCGCAGTTGGGACTTTCGATGGTCGTAGTCCCGAGCTATCTTATTTACATAAAATTATCAAGCACCCTTCCGTTTTTTACCTTCGGCATGGCCGAGTATCTTTTTCAAGCATGTATGATCGTAACCGTTGCGGTTATCGTAAGAAGATTTAAGATCCATTATCTTTTTTCATTTTTTACGGCAGTGTTTTACGGGCTGGTTTTGGATTTTAGTATGTTTTTGTGTAAAACGCTGCCGGTAGGCCTCCTTTCGGAACGCATTTTTTATTTTGCGGCCGGTATGCTTTTGTGCTCCTTGGGGATTGCTTTTATTTTCAGAACATATCTTACGCCTGCGGCCTACGAGGTTTTTGTAAAAGAAATTTCCGCAAAGGCAAGAATAAATCTGTATAAATTTAAAATGATATACGATTATTCAAGCTGCCTGTTTTCGGTTATGCTGTCGTTTCTTTTTTTCGGCAGGTTTACGCTCGTGGGCATTCATGCGGGTACCGTTGTTTTTGCCCTTATAAACGGTTTTTTGATTTTTAATTTCAAAAACCTCTTTGATAAGATTTTCGAATTTAAGGACAGCCTTCGTTTAAAAAGGTTTTTCGAATGAGCAGGCGGCAGTATTGTGTAAACCATACCCGAAGGCCGGCTTTGCTGCGTTCAGGCGGTGAGCTCCTCAACCCTTTGTCCGTATGTCTGTCAGATCATTTCGGTCTATGAGTGTGTCGGAAAATTTTCCCATATTTTTAAACGTAAAAATTGCGCCTTCCAAAATCTTAAAAAAGAGCGGGCAGCCGCTGCCTTCGCCGAGCCTCATTTTCATACTCAATACGGGTTCCAAACCCAGCTGTTGCGTACACAAGGCTGCGCCGCGTTCTTCGGAGGCGTGTGAGGCAAAAAGATAGTTTTTTACGGCAGGGTTCAATTTTACGGCACACAGTGCCGCCGTGCACGAAATAAAGCCGTCCGTCACGGCAGGAACCCCCGCGGCGGCAAGCCCTAAATAGCAGCCGCACATTGCAGCAAGGTCAAAACCGCCTACCTTGGCAAGACAGTCGATGGGGTCGCCTGCACGCGGGGCATTTACGGCAAGGGCTTTTTTTACCGCCGCCGTTTTCAGTTTATACATTTCTTCGGTCGAAGAGGCGCCGCGCCCCACGGTTTTTTCAGGCTCAAGGCCGCACAACCCTGCAAGGACAGCGGCTGTAGTTGCCGTATTACAGATACCGAGTTCGCCCACACCGGCTATATCGTACCCCGCGGCCGCGATGGTTTTCCCGGCGTCGATACCTGCCTCGATGACGGCAGTACATTCGCTGCGGCTCATAGCCGGCCCCTTTGCAATATTCCCGCTCCCGCACCGCAGCTTTTTGTTTATAATGTCCGCTCGTGCACTCGTTTGGATCATACCCACATCATAGACAGCAATTTCGCTGCCTGCCCATTTCGAAACCGTCCCAAGACCCGTTTTCCCTGAGCGAATAATTTCGGAAAGCATAAAGGTCGTAATCTGCGGCTGCGAGGTAATATGTTCCTCGTAAATACCGTTATCCGCACAAAAAACGGCTGTAATTTTTTTATCGATACGCAAATCAAGTGTTCTTTGAATCGCCGCAAGTTTTATCGTCATACTTTCAAGTTCGCCGAATGAGCCGGGCGGATGGGCAAGGCTGTCCCATAACCGCTGCGCTTTTTCGCGGTATTCTTCGGAAACGGCCGGTATTGAATCAAGCGTTTTGTTTAAAATATTCATATCTTCCTTTTTGTTTTACGAATATAATTTTACTGAATACATTCGAATAATATACGAAAAACCGATATTTTACAACTCCATCGGTTTTAAGGCAATTCAAGTACGGATAATCGGAATTTTGGCAATTCGGTGCAGTAGGCCGGTGAACTTGAGCATTTTTTGAATTGACAAATCGGCGGTTTTTATATACACTTTCAAACCGATGAATTATAAAGATTTATTAAAAAATGCGGCGGACGGAACGGGAAATTGTGCCTGTATGGGGCTTGACCCGCAGCCTGAAGCCCTACCGAATAAAACCGGTAACATAAAAAACGACATCATTCTTTTTTTTGAAGAACTGTTTTTCGAAATGAAAAAACGGAACCTGTATCCTGCCGCCTTTAAACCGAACCTCGGGTATTATTCCGCCTTGGATAAACCGCGCAAAAACCGCTTCGACGGTTCACAGGCCCTTGCTTCAATTTTGGCCGTAATCGAAAAAGAATTTGCAGGCATTCCCATCATTTTGGATTCCAAGCGCGGCGATATTGCCCGCTCCAGTTTAAATTATGCGGCTGAGGCCTTTGACGTGTGGAAGACCGACGCGGTAACCGTAAGTCCCTTTATGGGAAGCGATTCGGTTTTGCCCTTTCTCGAAAAACCGTACGATAAGAAGGGAGTGTATATTTTAAACCGCACGAGTAATCCTGGGGCGGCCGATTTTCAAAATTTGCGCTTGGAAGAAGGCGGAGCTTTTTTGTACATGCATACGGCAAAAAAAATAATTGCGTATGCGCACGAGCATCCGGGTGCGGGGGCCGTCGTGGGGGCAACGGGAATGGAAGAACTTACAGCTATTTCGGAACTGTATGCAAAAAAAGGGATTCCGCTGCTTATACCGGGCGCCGGTTCTCAAGGCGGCAGTGCGGAAGCGGTTACGGGCATTTTAAAAAAGGCGGGATACGATTTGCGATTTGCCCGAATTAACAGCTCAAGTGCCCTTACGCACCCGTGGAAAAAGGCGCCGCCCCCTCAAAATTATGCGGACATCTGTATCGGTAATATCGAAAAGTTTCTACAAGAAACAAAAACCGCATAACGGGTTTTCAGTATCAGTATCTTATAATAAACGGAGATGGAAAAAATGAAAACAATCGGATTAATCGGCGGAATGAGTTGGGAAAGCACGGTAACGTATTATCAAATAATCAATAATACCGTCAAAGAAAAACTGGGCGGCCTGCATTCTGCAAAAATCGTTTTGTACAGTGTCGATTTTGCGGAAATAGAAAAATGTCAGGCGGCCGGAGATTGGGATAAAAGCGCGCAGATACTCGCTCATGCAGCCCAAGCGCTTGAAAAGGCGGGGGCCGATTTTATAGTCATTTGTACGAACACGATGCATAAGGTTGCGCCGCATATTCAAAAACATATCGGTATTCCAATTTTGCACATTGCAGATGCGACAGCCGAGTCCCTGCTGAAAAACGGAATAAAAAGAACCGGTTTACTTGGAACAAAATATACGCTTACTCAGGATTTTTATAAACAGCGTCTTATCGAAAAAAATATTGACGTAATCATTCCGGATCCTGCGGATATAGAAAAGGTCAATACGGTTATTTACAATGAGCTGTGCCTCGGCCTTGTTTCGGACAGCTCGCGCAAAGAGTATCGGCGCATTATCGGCAGGCTGAAAGAAAAAGGAGCTAAGGCCGTTATTCTCGGTTGTACAGAAATCGGGTTGTTGATTAAACAGGCTGACTCGGAATTGCCCGTTTTCGACACGACGCTGATTCACGCCCGGCTTGCTGCGGAAAAGGCCGTCGAATAAACCCTGTGGTGTTCAAATACGTTTCCTTTTGCATCAAACGGGCTTGGGTGTATATAACCGGTTTTAAGAATTGATTTTCTTAATTGACCGGCTTCCGGCTTTTATTCGTGCGGAGGGTTTAATACCCCGACGCTTCTTGAGTCGGGGTTGTTGATTTTCTGCTTTGCCGGTTTTTATATCGCTCTACCTAACCGCTTTCAAAACCGAACAGGAGGTTCGTTTTAAAACAATGCCGGTATTTTAGGCGCCGAGGCCGCCGTCTACCCCTAAAACCTGCGCCGTTACGTACAGCGACAAGTCCGAGGCCAAAAACACGGCTGCGTTTGCAATGTCGGCCGGTTTTCCCGCCCGTTTTAAGGGAATGGTTTCGACCCATGCGGCGCGCATTTCTTCACTGACGGCGGCGGTCATATCGGTTTCGATGTAGCCGGGCGCAATTGCATTGACGCGAACCCCCCGTCCCCCCGTTTCCTTGGCAAGGCTTTTGGTAAGTCCGATAAGGCCCGCCTTGCTTGCAGCGTAGTTAACCTGCCCGCCTTGTCCGTGCAGCCCCACAATACTGGTCATATTAATGATAGAACCTGATCGTTTTCGGATCATATCGGAGGAGATAATCTGCGCGGCGATAAATGCCCCCGTCAGATTTACCCGCAGCACGCTTTCCCAATCTTCCTGCTTCATACGGAAAGAAAGGCCGTCCTTCGTAATGCCCGCATTGTTGACCAAGATATCGAAGCCGCCCGATTCGGCTAAGGCCTTTTTAACCGTTGTGCTTAAGGCCTCCCCATCGCCGCAGTCCGCATATATTTCGTGAAAGACAGTTCCCTTGCCTGCGGCAAATTGTTCCATTTCTTCCTTTGACGCGGACGGTTTGGTGCAAAGTCCCCACACCGCAGCGCCTTCTTCTATAAAGCGGCGTACTATTTCTTTTCCGATGCCCCGCGAGGAGCCCGTTACCAATGCTTTTTTTCCCTGTAACAGCATAAAGCCTCCATACAAAAGTAAGTGTGATATTTAAACGGCCGGAGCCCTTCGCTTTTAAAGAACGGTAAAAATCCGGCCGGTTTTTTTAAAGACTCTTTTTTTTCCGTTTATTGCCCTTTTCCAGCAAAAGGGTTTTTGTCGGAATGTCGCAGACTTCCAAGTCGCCGAAATACTGGATTGCACCGGGAAACCGGTAGCTCGTGTTGACAGCCCAGTCGTCCCTGTTCTTCTCGAAGGTTTTAAACGGTTTTCCGTTTAAATCGATCATCGATTTTTTTATGACGGCCGCGGTTTTTCCCTTTCTGCGCTCCATCGTCATCATCATCGAAAGCGGAATACCGCAGGGCTTCCAGTTTTCAACATAATCGGTCAAATTTTGCACCGACGCGATGTAACCGGAAAACCCGTATGCGGCAAGCAAAAAGGCCGTAAAGCCCAGCGTATAACAATAGTCGGAGTCAAAATTCGAGGGAAAGGCCGAGCGGCCCTCGTAGCCGAAAAAGTGGGCATAGGAGCTGAATTTTCCGTTAAAAACGCCTTCTTTTTTCAGCTCTTTTAACCGGTGCGTCACAAGATAGATGAGCAGTTTTTCCGTTTCGATGCGGGAAACTTGCACGTTGCCGTGCGGATCCCGGTCCATCAAAAGCTGCGTCGAAATAATTTCAGGCAGGCTTGAAAAAAGGCTGTACGCTTTTTTGGAAAGCTTTTTTTGCAGCCATTTCAGTTTGCCCGAAAAGGTTTTTAGTTTGGAAAAGGCTGCCGAATGCAGGGCCATCAAGTCGTTTAGTTCTTCGATCAGCTCTTCCATTTCGGGAATAAATTCGATAATGCCTTCGGGAACCAGCACCACCCCGAAATCCTCTCCGTTTCGGGACCGCTTTACGATTATGTCGGTGATATAGTCGGTTACCTGTTTTAAGGTTCGTTTTTTTTCGGCCAGTTCTTCGCCGATAAGACAGATGTTCGGCTGGGTTTTTAAGGCGCATTCGAGGGCGATGTGGCTCGCCGAGCGGCCCATCAGTTTTATAAAATGCCAGTATTTTTTAGAAGAATTGACGTCGCGGCAGATGTTTCCGATAAGCTCGGAGTACAGTTTTGTGGCGGTGTCAAAGCCGAACGATGTTTCGATGTATTCGTTTTTTAAGTCGCCGTCTATCGTTTTGGGCACGCCGATTACCCGCGTTTTTAACCGGGCCTGTAAAAAGTATTTTGCCAAAAAGGCCGCATTTGTATTCGAATCGTCGCCGCCTATGATGATAAGCGCATCGAGTTTTAGTTTGCGTACATTTTGAATGGAACTTGAAACCTGCTCTTCCGTTTCTATCTTCGCCCGGCCCGAGCCGATAATGTCGAAGCCGCCCGTGTTGCGGAATTTGTCTAGCAGGGGCATTTTTATTTCGATATAGTCGCCCTTTACCAGCCCCGCAGGGCCGCCCAAAAAGCCGTACAGTTTGGAAGCCTTGTTTCCTTTTTTGAGGGCATCGTACAAGCCGGAAATAACGTTATGGCCGCCCGGCGCCTGACCGCCTGACAAAATAACGCCGAATTTCATCGGTTTACCGTCAAAATCAGAGCCGCCTGCGACGAATTTGATGATGGGCTTTCCATACAAATGCGGAAAAATTGCTTCAAGCTCTTTTTGATTGGATTGGGCGGCCGTAGCCTTTCCCGCTTCCGGTTTTATCGCATGTAAAGGTTCTTTCAAAACCGAAGGAACCTTAGGCTCATATCCATAGCGCATCCGCTGCATCGTGGACACGTTCATTGTCTGCTGCATATCAACACCCTTCACCTTATCGTAAGTTACCGTAACCGATCAAGGGGCCGTTTTCCGTCTTACTGCAAACGGAAAGCCCTTTTTTTTACAACTGCACAACCTAAAAAGGCGCCTATTCCAGCGGTGCAAAATAGCCCGTTTCGTCCCTGCCCGACCTGTTTAAAAGGCGCACTTCCACCTCTACTGGCAAAAAGGCCCTGCCGAAGTCGGTGGGCAGTGCCGACGTATACCGCAGCTGATACATTCCGATCGGGCTTGCAATTAAGTCGGAAATGATATGATTCAGCCCCTTTTCGTTATACACAAAAGAAACCTTTCCGCCCGTCCTTTTGGCAAGAAAGGCCAATTCGGGCGGTACCGACCCTTGCGCAAACGTTACCGCGTAAAAACGGATATTGTTGTTCGACATATAGGCCGCAAGATCGTTCAAATTGTATTGCTTAAAGTTATCGGAAGAAATTCCGCCCATACTCAAAAAAATGACGGCCCGCTTTTGATTCGCATTGATAAGTTCGCCTGAAGCAAGACGTACCGCCGAATCAAGCTTCCAGTCTGCCGCATGAGGGGTGCGGACCCTATCGGGTACGGCATGTAAATCCTCAGGCGAAAACTTGCCTTCCAAAACAGGCAAATTTGAGGCGGAAACCAGATTGACGCTGCCCTTTCCGCGCATGGCTGCCGCAAGCTCTTTTATGGCGATATCCAAGGCGGCTTTTTCTTTCAGCGATGCAGGGGAGCGCTCTGCAACTATCGTAATATCGCAGCCCTCGTTCAAATAGGACGAGCCGATAAGCGAATAATCGGCCGCAATCCTGTTGTTTTCCGTAACGATGAAGTTCGTTTCGGTAAGGCCTACAATCTGACGGCCGTCCCTGTTTTGCACACCGACTTCCATCGTAATTTGCGGGAATTTGTCGGCATATACACGTTTTATCAGCACGAAAAGGCCGCCTGCCAGCTCGTTTACCCGCGACGTTATTTCTATTTTTTCATTTTTGTAATCGATAAGCAAAAGGTTTCCGTTTATGTCCGGAACGGCGGCGGTAACCCGTGCCGGTGCATTGCCGAGGCTTGCCAACTCCCTAACCGACGAAAAGGCTATATCGATTAGATAAGCCTTTTTCTCAGACGCCGCAACCAAATTGCCGTTCCATGCACGTAAGGATTCGATGTATTTTAAAGACCCCTCAGGCAGGAGCTCTTGTAGATAGTTCCCGGCCGTATCGAAAGAATACACGGCACCCCGAATGGCGTCTGCAACATACACAAGTCCGTCCACAACGGCAAGCCCCGCCGGAGCCGTAAAGCCCGGAAACAGCCCGCTTTTATGGCCGAAGGTAAACAGGGCCTCGCCTGAGGCTGCAAAAACCGCAATGCGCGCATTTCCAAAATCGGAAACGTAAATATTGCCGTAATCGTCCGTGGCCAAAAACTGCGGGCCTATAAATTCGCCGAGTCCCCTGCCCCGTTTCCCAAATGATTTTAAAAATTTGCCGTTTTTGTCGAGCAGGGAGAGCCGATCCGAAGCAAATTCAGAAACCAAAAGGTTTCCGTCCTGCAATTCGATGACATCGAAGGGCCGGTCAAAGCCCTGCACGGGGCCCTTTGTTCTATCCAAAATAATGCCGTTTACGTTAAAACGCAATAGTTCATTGGAACCGTAGGCCGTCATCCAAAAACTGCCGTCCTGCATGGCCGCAATGGAAACAGGCTGCCTGAAAAGCTCGGTTTTTTCGTTTTTATTGCCGAAAGACGAATCTTCCACATATTTTAGATTATCCATGGAAACGGGGTTCAAATTTCTTCTTTCTTTTAAGATTTCGACCTTGCTTTTTAAAAGCTCGCCCCCGTACCCGTCCGTGCCCGCAAATTCCCACTGCGTAATTGCGGTGCCGTCAACCCCGGAACCGTGATATGCCTTTCCGAGCCAGTCCAGAATAAGCGGTTCGCCGGGAATGTACGACAGGGCCTTTTCGAAAAGCAAAATCGCCTCGTTAAAGGCACCGCGGTAATAGGCTTGAACGCCCCGCCTAAATTCCTCGGAGGCAACGCGACGGTCGGCAGAGGTGGGAGCAGCCGTAAAGTCGGTGTTTTGGGCATACGCAAACACTGCCGCAAGCAGCAAAACGGCGGTAAAAACCGCAGTCTTCAATATGTAAACGGATTTTTTCCGCAGCAATTCAACGTTTTTTTTCATTCTGAATCCTCTTAATTTTTTAGGGAACCTCTAAAAACTTCCGTTTTTTAGAGGCTGTCCTTAGATTCTTTTTGCGATGTTTTGCATAAGTCCACTCAGGCCTTATAAAAAACTCGTTATCAGCTTTGCCGATTGGGCCTCTATAAAAATCCAACAAGAGTTTTTACAGCGGCTCTTTATCCATTATCATTTGAAAATGGTTTAATATGACGGTGTTTTCAGGGTCTTTTTCTTTTGCTTTTTGAATATAGTTTTCCGCATCGTCTTGAAAATCGAGTTTATGGTAAACCATTGCAAGCGAATCCAGATAGGCGGGATTCCACGGGCGTTTTTCGACGGCTTTTTTGCACAATTCGAGGGCCTTATCCAAATCGCCCCCCGTTTCAGCCAAAACATAGCCCAAACCGTTTAGCGCCGTACTGTTTTCAGGATCGGCTGCCAAAGCCCTTTCGTAAAAGTCAACCGCTTTTTTAACATCGTTGTGTTCATAAGAAATATAGGCTGTCGAGGCAAAAACCTGTGCCGATTCGTATCCTGCGCTTACCAGTTTTGAAAGCTCGAATTCCGCAAGCCGAGTTCTATCGGTACTCGCATAAATGAAGGCAAGAATAAGCCTGCATTGATACACCTTGGCGATATCCGTGTTTGCGGTTACAACCTGTTCGAGGAATTCAAGGGCATTTTCGTATTGCTGCATACGCATATACGTAAGGCCCGTATAATAGTTGATCTCCGTCGTAACATCTTCTTTGTCCGATTTGGAACTTAAAAAAAAGGCCAGCGCATCTTTATAATTTTTCTCGTTATACAGCTGTATTCCGTCTTTTAATTCAAGATACATAGTTCTCCCACGCTTTAAACTTTTTTGCTTTATGCGCCGCCGCTTTGACCGACTGTGCCGCCTTACAGGCCGGGTTGCGGAAAAAACGGACGGAAGACACCGCTTTGTTTGTATATAATCAACGGCGTATTTTCAATTATACATAAAAAATTTATTTTACGCAAGGTTTATGCGGCGCGTTTTTCGTAAAAGCCGAAACCGCCGCAGTTTTTATCGGCCCGATAAGGCACCTTAAAAAAACTCCGCCTCATTTTTTCGAAGTTTACCATTAAACAAAAAACTCAAGAAACCTTAAAAACGGCATCTTGAGTTTTGTTAAGCAAAATCTTAAGAAAACGCCGATTCAGCGGAGTCTTCTTAATAATTTTTGGAGTCCTTTGCCCGTCTCGTTTTTTTCATCAGTTTGCGTCTGAGGGCCTTATTTTTTCTGTTCAAGATAGTAGAAGGTTTTTCGTAAAATTCCCGTTTTTTCCATTCGCGGATAATACCTTCTTTTTCTACCTGACGCTTAAATCTTTTCAGAGCTTTTTCCAAATGCTCGGAATCGTCAACAGTAACGTATGCCATTTTATTAAATCACCCCCTTTAGGCTTTGGATTTACATCGATACCATACCAAATTTCGATAAAAATGTCAATTATGCACATTTCCGTCTACAGGGGCGAGTACAAACGAAAGAGAAAAGCCGGGACGACAAACAACCGAATATAATAAAATACACGTGTATCCCGCCGCCGTCCGTTTTTCGGTTTTGCCGGATTGACAAAGCCCACGTCCGAATGTAATATCTCCGCGCAGGACTTAACACATGCCGAAAAACACGGAACACATCAAAACACGCATTATCAAGGCGATTAGCGTTTCTTTTTTGTGCGCACTGCCTTTTTTCGCCCTTATTCTTTTTTGTATGCCCGAATTCAAGGCGCCTTATTCGTTCATACTCTACGGTTCAAACGGAAAACTGCTGGGCGCTGCAGCTGCAAGCGACGGGCAATGGCGGTTTCCCAAGCACGGCGACATTCCGCACAATTACAAACAGGCGCTTATTGCATACGAGGACAACAATTTTTATCTTCATTTCGGAATAGATCCTTCAGCCGTTTTCAGAGCCCTTGCTGACAATGTTTCGAGCAAAAAGATCGTTTCAGGCGCCTCGACCATTACGATGCAGACGGCGCGGCTTTCAAAAAAGAACACCAAACGGACCCTTGTGCAAAAAATAAAAGAGGCGGGGCAGGCCCTGCTTCTGGAATTGAAATATTCGAAAAACGGCATTTTGAACCTGTATGCATCGCAGGCGCCGTACGGCGGAAATGTCGTCGGAATTGAAGCGGCTGCATGGCGGTATTTCGGGCGGGGAGCGGAAGATTTGACGTGGGCGGAAGTTTCGGCGCTCGCAGTTTTGCCCAATCAGCCGTCCCTCGTGCACCCCGGAAAACGGGCGGAATTGCTCGAAAAAAAACGCAACGCCCTTCTTTTAAAGCTCTTTTTGCAAAAAAGAATGAACGAGGAAGCCTATCTTCTTGCCGCCGCAGAGCCCGTCCCCGAAAAACCGAAGCCCCTGCCCCAAAAGGCGCTGCATTATCTGGAAGCGTTAAAGGCCGAACACAAAACCGTTTTTAAAGGCAATAGAACACACATCGATTCCGAGTTGCAGGACGCCGTTTACAAGATCGCCGAACATTATTTTGACAAATTTTCTTTAAGCGGAGTGTATAACGCAGCCGTACTCGTACAAAAAACCGAAACGGGTGAAATAATAGCATACGTTGCAAACACGGGGCTGCAAAGCGGACGGGGAAAAAATGCACATGTAGATATGATTCGGGCTCGGCGGAGCTCGGGCAGTCTTTTAAAGCCCCTTTTGTTTGCCGGCCTTCTGGACGCGGGAATGATTTTGCCCGAGCAGCTTTTAATCGATATTCCGACAAAGATCGCAGGATATAATCCGCAAAACAGTTCGTACAAATACACAGGCGCAATCCCTGCAAAACGGGCACTCGCTTATTCGCTGAACGTTCCCTTTGTGCGGGCGCTGCGGGACTTTACCGTGCCTGCATTTTTGGATCTGCTGAAACGCTGCGGCTTTACGACCTTTAACAGAACGGCCGACGAATACGGGCTTCCGCTTATTCTCGGCGGCGGCGAAATCACCCTTTCGGAAATTACGGACACATACAGAAAAATGATGCTGCAAAGTCAAAACAAATTAAAAGAACCCTTTCCGCTTTCCCCCGCCGCGTGCCGGATTGCGCTGGACGCCCTCGCCGACTCAAACCGCCCCGAAGAGGAGGCCGTCTGGCAGCTATATGCAGACAGCCGCAAAATTGCATGGAAAACGGGCACGAGTTACGGCAACAAGGACGCGTGGACCATAGGCGTTACCCCCGAATACACCGTCGGCGTGTGGTGCGGAAATGCTTCAGGTGAAGGAAGACCGGAAATTACGAGCACCAAAACGGCGGCTCCGATTTTATTTGAAGTTTTCAGTATTTTACCGAAAACCTCGTGGCCCGCCTTGCAAAAACTCGACTTCGAATTCGTCGAAGTGTGTGCCGATTCAGGCTGCCCCGCTTCGCAATTTTGCAGCCGCACAAAAAAAATCCTCAAACCCGCACACGCCCATCTGCAATCCGTCTGTCCATATTGCAGGGCCGTTTCCCTGACCCGTGACGGAAAATTTCAGGCAAAGGCGGGCGACATATCCGAACTGCCGAAAATCGAAAACAGATTTATCCTCCCGGCCGCCGCAGAATACTTTTACCGGCAAAACCATCCCGAATACCGGCCCCTGCCGCAATGGCTTACAAAGAGCGCAGGCAGCGCAAACGACGAATTCGAACTTCTGTTCCCCGAAAACGGGATCAGCGTTTTTATTCCGACGGAACTGGACGGAAGCCGCGGCGCCGTAGTTGCGGAAGCCGCACACAAGAACTCTTTTGCATCGGTGTACTGGGACCTCGACGGGGAATACCTTGGAATGACGCGAACCTATCATCAAATGAGAATACGGACGGAAAAAGGCGGGCATCTTTTAACGCTGACTGATGACCGCGGCAGGCAGATACGGCGCGCCTTTACGGTTATTGGAGAAGAAAAATAAGGGCTTCTTCCGGGCAGAAAACCGTAAACCCCGGTGTTCCGCAAGCGGGCTTTGTAATAAGCACACACCCGGATAAACGTACAAACGGATAAACGCGCCGGATCCGTACGGGCGGGGAGCCTTTAAAAGCCCTTACCGGATTTTTAAAGGCCTAATTCAAAATATTTTTTGAATCATACCAAATTTTTTCCAGCGCATAAAAATTCCGCGCGGTTTCCGACATCAGGTGAATAACGATACCGCCCAAATCAATCAGCTTCCATTCGTCGCCGTCGGGGCTTTTCCGCTTTGTGCGGTACTCTTCAAGCCCGTACTGCGGCAGGGCTTCGTAAATACGTTTTTCAAGGCCACCTGCATGCGCTGCACTGGAGACGGTCGTAACGATAAAAAAATCGGTCCAAATATTCGCATCCCGCAAATCGAGCACCACCGTATCCCCACCCTTAAATTCTTTCAGCAATGTACCGAGCGCAAGGGCCGGTTCATAAAAATCGAAACTATCACTCATCTTTTGTTTCCTTAAATTATTCTTCAGTTTTTTGCCCTTACCGAATATCCGTTAAAATCCTGCCCCAAAATAAGGGTAAAATCGACATTCGTTTCGCTTCCGTAATCCGCATCGGATAAAAGCTGTACGGACTGTATGTTGCTGCAGCGTATAACTTGCGCGACAACTTTTGCAAGTTCCGGGTTTCCGATCCTATCGATCAAAACCGTTTCCTTAATTTCCTCATCGGCATTGCCTATCTGCACCACATCGTACCCGAAACTCTGGTACAGTTCCGACGTATTTTTTGCAAGGCCTTGAACCCCCGTGCCGTTTAAAATTTCGAGGGCGTATACCCTCTCCAAGGCGGACGTGTTATCCGAAGCCAATACGGCCGTCGTCTGTCTGATAACGTCTTTTAACTGCCGCCCGTCCCTGAACGGCATCAACAGCTTTTTGCCTTCCACAAAACGAACCGCCCCCGTAACATATTGCGGTACCAGCCGCTCGGAATCCATCTTGCTTATCATCTCGATAAATTTCGTAAAATCGTCGCCGCTTATATTGGAATGAAAGTTTTCTTTCAACACGCCGAAACGGGACTTGGAAAAAATGTCGGGTGCATTATCGTTTACGGCGCGGAACAAGGCAAGCACCGCCTTTTGTTTACGCGCAGCAGCCTCATTATCGCCATCCGCCTCATCTTCATACACCAGATAATCGCGAACCTTATCCCCGTCAAGCAGCACCGAACCCGACGGCAAAAGCACCCGCACGGCCTCGGTATCTATGTCCACAGGAGTCGGAATAAAGACGGAAATACCGCCGAGCATATCGGTCAGCATCGAAAATTCTTCCAGCGAACAGGTAAGATAAAAGGGAATGGAAATGCCGGTCAGTTTTTCCACTTCTTTTTTAAAACTGACAATCCCCCTTTCGGAATAGACGGCGCCTATGCCGTCCGTGCGGTTTAAGGTCTGAATTATCAGCCCCGTATTTGCCGGAATATTGAACATTGCCGCCCGCCTCGTTTCGGGATAATACGCAATGACGTTTGCAGAAATGGGATTACCTTCATCCTCGATTACGACAAGCACTTTTAAGATTTTATCGGAGGAAATCGAATCTTCAAAAGAATCGGTCCCCATTTTTACCAGAACAAAAACGACCGCGATGACCAAAACGAGCAATATCATCGATAAAAACAAAACATTTTTTCCGGTATCCATTAATTTGATTTTCATCTTTCTTCCTTAAATTTAAAGGCTCTCTTTTTTAAGCCGTTCATACGTTTCTTTTGTCGCAGGGTGAAGACAGCCGCCGGTTTTCAACACGTAGGCTGACGACCAATCCATAACCGCGAGCATTAAGGCATTTAGGGAAACCGCACCTGCAATCTTGCGGAAGGTTTCCGTTTCAGGCAGCCTACCCGGTTCAATCTTATCGGCGATATAAATTATCTTGCCCAAGGCATCGATATTTTTATGGCCGAAGGTATGAAAGGCCACGGCATTTAAAACCGAAACATCGTTTATCCCGAATTCGTTTTTTAAAATAAGAGCGGCCGCCCTGCCGTGCAAAAGATTTAATCTCGTTTTTTCGATTTTGTCTATACCCAAACCGTCGGCCTTCGTGATTTCGGTCAACTCTTCATCGGTACGATTTTTGCAAATATCATGCGAAAGCCCTGCAAAATAGGCGGTTCGGGGACAGACAGATTCCCCGCCGTATGTTTCGGCGAGCAGTTGTGCATATTCTCCAACCCGTACGGAATGCAGATATCGTTTTTTTGTCAAAATCGATTGTGCATACGCATTTACCGCCCGAATTTTTTCTTCTATGTTTTCTATAGTCCCGCTGTTTTCGTTTTTTCTATCCGTCATAATCAATCCCGAATCGTTTATTAGACCTGTTCAATAACGGAGTTATCGAACAGGTCTATTGCCGATACAGCCCGTTTTTTACAATATATTCGCAAACGGGCGGCGGCACAAGATGTTCGAATTTTTCGTTGTGCAAAACGGCGAAACGGATTTCGGTAGAAGAGACTGCCGGTATTTCGGTTTTCAGTTCCGTAAAAGGATAGCGGATGCTCTCGATGCCGCCTGCCGCCGCTTTAGAACCGCACCGCCTGCCGATTATCATATCCGCCCGTTCCAAAATTACCCCGAATTCTTTCCATGCAAAAAGCGTGTCGGCAAGATCCTCTCCTATGATAAGCCCGATCTTACCTTCAAGTTTTTCTTCGGTTCGATCGCCGCTGCTTCCGCCGAATTTTCCGTACAGATATTCGAGGGTATCCGCTGTATACGAAATACCTTGTTTATCCGTTTCGTAGGTTTCGCAATACATATACGGATAATCCCGTATCGCAAGCCGTATCATCCGTATTCTGTCGCCGGCGGCCGGGCTTTCGGCGGCAGGTTTAAACGGGGAAATAAATGCCGGTATGACCGCAACCGTATCATAGGCCAATTCCTTATGCGCCGCCTCCGCCAAGGCAAGATGCCCCACGTGAATCGGATTAAAAGAACCGCCCAAGACCGCAAGCCTCATTTTTTCGGCTTCCTTTTTCTGCTCAAACTGACCGTTGCCCCGAAATTTCCGTCTTCTTCTTGATACACCGCATCGTCATAAACCGTATCGTCCAAGTCGGCTTCCATAAAGTTTTTGTTCGGAGCATACGGATCGGACAGCTCTTCTTTTTTATTCTTTTTTTGAACATCGTCGGCAAGGGCGATAAATGCATCTTTTACCTCGCCTAACCCCCATTTATTGAAAAGCGAAATACCCAAAACCTTGTGCTCAGGCAGCGCCTCTTGCAGTTTTTGAAACCGCTCTTTTGTATCGGGCAGATCAAGCTTCGTTGCAACGATAATTCTTTTTTTCTCCGAAAGCTCCGCAGAATAAGACTCCAATTCCTTGCACAAAATGCCGTAGGCTTGCAAATAATTATCCTCAGACAAATCGATTAAAAAAGCGAGCCCCGCAGAACGCGAAATATGCTTTAAAAACCGAATACCAAGTCCTACGCCCTCGGACGCTCCTTCCAAAATACCGGGAATATCTGCAATAATGATGTCCCGCTCTTCGTCCACACGCAGTACACCGAGGTTCGGAATTTTTGTTGTAAACGGATACGGGGCGATTTTCGGACGGGCATTCGTAAAATAGTCCAAAAGAGAAGATTTACCCGCATTCGGAAAGCCGACCAAGCCGATATCCGCAATAATGTTTAACTCTACGATAATCTCTTTTGTTTCGCCCTCCTGTCCCGGCAGGGCAATTTTGGGAGCCTGATTAGTTGACGTCTTAAAATGGCAGTTTCCCCAGCCGCCGTTTCCGCCCTTTAAAAACAAAAAGCGTCCTTCTTCCGCATCACCGAAATCGAAGATAACAGCCCCCGTTTCCGCATCTTTTATGACGCAGCCGGGCGGCAGGGGGATAACGCAGTCCTCGCCTTTTTTTCCGAACCGTTGGGAACCCTCGCCTTCGCTTCCGTTTTTTGCCTTAAAAACCCGCTTATACCGCAAATGCACCAAGGTCCGCATATTGCGTCTGACTTCAAAAATCAGATCGCCACCCCTTCCTCCGTCGCCACCGGAGGGGCCGCCCTTGGGAATATATTTTTCCCGCCTAAAAGCAATGCAGCCGTTGCCGCCCTTCCCTGAAGACACCCGTATCTTCGATTCGTCTGCAAATTTTACCATTTGACCGCTTACAACCTATAAAAAAAGCCGGTAACTATACCGGCTCCCCTAAGCAAGGCTTGTCGAAAACAAACCGCATATTCTTAAAAACCACAATTTCAACGGCAAAAACAGCTTTTACCCTCGAAACCTGCTTTACAATGCCTTTGCTTCGATCGAAGCAAGTTTGCGGCCCCTTCTTTGATGATAAACGACAACGCCGCTTGTTTTTGCAAACAGGGTATAATCTTTTCCGCAGCCCACATTATTGCCGGGATGAATCTGCGTTCCCCGCTGTCTGACTAAGATGGAACCGGCCGAAACTTCCTGTCCGCCGTAAACCTTTACGCCCAAATATTTGGGGTTGGAATCTCTTCCGTTTTTCGCACCGCTTCCGCCCTTTTTACGTGCCATAAAAACCTCCTAAAAAACCGAAAGGTTCACCCCTTTCGGAATAAAAGACCTTACAACCGAAGGTCTATTCGTTTACAATTTCCAAATTCAAACAATCGGGATATTCCGCCTCTATCGACAACAAGCCGATCGTCAAAAACTCGAACAGATGCCGAAGCCTCTCCCTGTTTTTTTTATCGGATTCTTCTATTTTTGCCGAAAGAGAGCCTGCCCTTTCCGCATCAATCTTAACCCGTAAAAGGCCCTTACTTTCAGCTGCCTTTAAGGTCAAAACCGCCGTTTTAAGAAGAGCGGTAACGGCCGCACAAACAATGTCCTTACCGTATTCCGCGCTTCCAGCATGTCCGGCAGATTCAAAAGCCGAAAATTCGTCCGCGTCTTTTGAAACAAGCCGAATCCGTATCATATCTTAACCGACAATTTCGTCAATCGTAATACAGGTGTGTCCCTGACGATGCCCCTTTGTCCTATGATAATTTTTTTTGCTTTTTTCTTTATAAACAATGATTTTTCTGTCACGGAACGTATTTCCGACGGTAGCCGAAACCTTTGCACCGCCGACATAGGGAGTACCGACGCTGATCTTATCGCCGTCGCTTATCAAAAGTACCGTATCTATATCGATTTTGCTACCCGCTTCCACAGAAAGTTTATCGACTACGAGTTTAGCCCCTTTTTCCGCCTTGTATTGTTTACCTTTATACTCAATAAGTGCGTACATTTTATTACCTCTTTTAATATTTTTCCCTAACTGCCGGCATATTAACGGGTTTACGCCAAACATAAAAGGTAGAGCGCAATTATATCGTAAAAAGATAAAAAATGTCAATAGGTTTTGTACGGATTAAATCGTCAAAAGGGGCAGGAAAACCCGCAAAAGATTTCCCTTCCCCAAAAAACCGTAACCTCACACAAAGCTTTGAACATATTTTCGGAAGCTGTGCAAAAGAGAGGTTGCTCCTAAACCTTAAATTTTCCGACTTCGGCGCCAAGATTTTCTATGCTAAGTTTGTTTTTCTGGCTTATTTCGTTTACTTCCTGCACGGCATTATTGATCTGCACCGCTCCTGCGGCCATTTCATTCATTCCGTCGGTAATGATTCGGGTCAGGTTGTCCAGCTTATGCATTTCTTCAGCAACCTGCTCCCCGCCTCTCAGCATTTCCTCCGAGCCGGATTGAACTTCCATGGTAACGGTATTAATGTTTTTGATTGCAGTCAACACCTCTTTACTGCCATTTTCCTGTTCCTGCATCGACTCGGTCAGCCGCGCGCTCATCATTTTTACCTGTTCGGATAAACTGAAGATGATATTGAATTTTTCTTCGGCCGTTTTGGACGAGGAGGAAAGCGCTTCTATTTCGCTGCTTAAGTTTTTCAGCGTCGTGGTTATGGTCTTGCCCTGTGCACTCGATTCTTCGGCTAATTTCCGTATTTCGTCGGCAACAACGGCAAAGCCCTTTCCCGCCTCGCCTGCATGGGCTGCCTCGATGGCCGCATTCATTGCAAGCAGGTTTGTCTGACTTGCAATATGCTGGATAACGCTCGACGCTTCCATCAAACTGCCCGACTCTTCGGCGATCGTTTGCGTTACGCTGTTTGCATTTACCACAGTCTCCTTTCCGTCAGCCGTAGCACTTGCAAGACTTTTGATAGCCTCGTCGGTCTTTTCCAGCGTCTGCGTAATCGACGCGATGTTCGCAACCATCTGTTCGACGGAAGCGGAGGACTGGGCCACACTTGCAGACTGCGTTTCGATACTATTGTTTAATTGCTTGATTGTTCTAATGATCTGCTCGACCGTAGCGGCGGTTTCGGTAACGCTTGCACTCTGGGTAAGAGCCTGCTGTTTTACACTGTCGATATTAGCGCTTATCTGATGAACCGCACTTGCCGTTTCCGTCATATTCGAGGCAAGCTCGTTTCCTATATTTTCCATCAAATTACTGTTTTCGCCGACAGCTGTTATGGCACCGGCAATTTTTTCGATCGTTTCGTTAAAGTATTCGGAAAGGTCGGTTACCTCGTCGTTTCCGATTAAGGGAAGCCGCACCGTTAAATCGCCTTCACCCTGTGCGATGTTTTTAAGCGCAGCGACGGCAGTTTGAACCGGTTTTACCATCTTTACAGCAATAAAATAGATGATGACAAGCACAACTGCAAGGATAACCGCACCGATTTTGATCATATTCAAACTCAGATCCTGCACCGTTCCCATAAATTCGGAAACGGGGGCCTTTATGACGACCGTCCAGCCTGTGGTTTTCATAAGGGCATGGGAAGCAATATTTTCCGTTCCGTTATACGTATAGCGATCCACCCGTGAGGCCGACGGGTCTGCCAAGACCTTTTTCTCGAAAGCGGCGAGGGAGGCATACTGCGGATCCGATTCCGCCCGTTTTTGAGAATTCCCCTGCTCCAAAACCACCTGCTCGTTTTTATGCCCGATCACATTACCCGTTAAACCGAGTATATAGGCCCCGCCGTTATTGCCGACCACAATATCCTTTACGTTGTCACATAAAGACGTTCCTTTTATATTGGCCGCCAAAATTCCCATAATCCGGCGATTATTGTCATAAATAGGAACGGCAAAAACAATGATAAACTGCCCGGCGTGCAGTCTGGACGCCAGCGGTTCTGAAAGAAACCTCTTTCCCGAAAGCGCTGCCTTGTACCAATCCCGATCCTTTACCGAAAAAACCGCCCCGCTGCTTGTATGCCTGTTGCCCTCGGTATCAGCGATATTGAGCTCTAATACGGTTTCGCCCTGAAACGAGGCCTCCTGATGCAGGATTCTCATCTTTTGGGCGTAGGGAAGATCGGGATCGCGCAGCTGCGGCATCCTTGCAATACCTTCCAAAAACTGAAAAAAGGCGGTAACCTTTCCGTCTACAATTTCTGCAATGTCCAAGGCCTTATCGGTAAGGTGAATTTCGACCTTTTCCGTAATAGCCGCGCGTGCAGTGCGTATCGCAAAGACCGCTTCAATTATACCTGCCGCCAAAATCAGCAAACCGAAAATGATAATCAACTTTTTACGGATAGAAAAACGTTTTTTCATTGCGGGTTCCCCCTTGCGCGGCACCTTCGGGGAAGATGGGTAAAAATTCTCACTTTTTTTCATACTCGTACAACTCCTGGTAAAAAAAGTTACATATTTTATGAAAAAAACATAAAATATATGACGAGTATATACCTAATTTTACCTTTCCGCAAGGTACCGCATTGCAATTTTTTATGGGAGTGGTGCATCCTCCACTCAAAAAAGCGCAGCATTTAAAAACACGGTGCTTGAAGGAAGGAGCGAAAGCAAGGCAAGCACGCGGAAAAACACGGCATTCGATATTTACAAACCGAAAACTTTTTGCTATCATTTTGCAGGTAATGCAAAGGACAAAAGCTATGAATGCCGAGACCTTTTTTAACCGTGATACCGAAGAGCTCGCACAAGCCTTGTTAGGAAAACTACTGCTTATCAAAAACGGTGCTGAGGTGCTTGGCGGATACATTACGGAAACCGAAGCGTATTTGGGCGTCACCGACAGGGCCTGCCACAGTTACGGCGGAAACAGAACGCCCAAGGTCGAAGCCCTGTATGCAAACGCCGGCACCGTTTATATCTACACCATTCATACCCATAAAATGCTGAATATCGTCGCCTGCGCAAAGGATAACCCGCAGGCCGTTTTGATACGGGCCGTCGAACCGGTGTGCGGTATTTCCGTTATGGAAAAAAAACGGGGCCGGACAGGCGTAGAGTTGACCAACGGACCGGGCAAACTGACCAAGGCTATGGGCATAAACGACAGCATAATATGACAAAAATGCAGCACGGCGAATTATTTCTTGATTTTGAAAACAGTAGAACGCCGAAACGCATTCTTTCATCACCGAGAATCGGTATTCCCGATAAGGGCTTTTGGACCGATAAACAGCTGCGGTTTTTTGTCGCGGGAAACAAATACGTTTCGGGAATCAAAAAGTCCGATTGTCTTGAATCCGTGTGGAAAGCGTAATGTAAGGCTTTAAGAACGTGCAGGTTAATCGATATTGCACAAGATAGACCGCCATTTTTAAAATCTTACCAAACCGCCCCCCCCTAACCATAAAACGGTGCGGTCTTTTCAAAACAAAAAATATGTAGTATTATCCGTCCGATGAAAGTGATAATTGTAGGCTGCGGCATTACGGGAATGGAACTTGCACGCCGCTTAATCAGAAAAAAGAACGAGGTCGTCATTATCGAAAAAGACGAGTATGCTTCACGGCATATATCGAACCGTTTTGACGGTATGGTCATAAATGGGAACGGAAATGATATTCAGGTTCTACTGGAGGCGGGCATAAAAAAGGCGTCGGCTCTGGTCGCCGTAACCGATTCCGACGAACTTAATATGATTATCTGCGGCATTGCCGAAAGCCTTAATTCCGACATAATAAAAATAGCGCGGGTTAGAAACGAAGATTACGTCAGGGCTCTTAACTTTACCGACGAACACACCCTCGGCATAAACGCGCTGGTGTATCCAGACGAAGAGGCCGCACGGGCCGTCATTCAAGCCATCGAACACGGCGCAGTCAGCGACATTCTTTCTTTCGAAAATGCCAGTTTCGAGCTGATCCGTTTCAGCGTGGGAGAAAAAAGTACCTTGGACGGGCTGAGTATCTGGGATATTCATAATTACGCGGACACGCCTTTCGTCATTGTCTGCGTAGAACAAAACGGCAAAAACAAGATTCCGTCGGGTAATACCGTGCTCACGGCAGGAACACGTGTTTCCATTTTAACGCGGCCCGAACACATCAAAAAGTTTTACGAACTTGCAGGGTTTGAAACGCAGGAATTCAGAAAAATTGCGATTGTAGGAATAAACAGGGTCAGCAGAAACGTAGCCGAATATCTTTTGCATAATGACGAAAACAAATTCCCTTTTTCCAAGCTCCTTCCGTCAAACTTACACAAAAAATGGAAAATTTCGATAATCGAAAACGATTACGAAAAGACTAAACAGGCGGCCGACGAATTCCCGCAGGCCTCCGTGTACCGGGCTGATGTAACCGACGAGGTGTTCATCGACGAACTTGGCCTTGATACCTTTGACCTCGTTATCTGTACAACCCAAAACTACGAATTCAATATGATTGCAAGCGCCTATTTAAAAAATTTGGGCGCGTACAAAACAATTGCTCTTGTGGAAAGCGCCGTCCTCGAAAATGTCGCCTACAAAATCGGTATCGATGTCGCCGTTTCTTTTAAAACCGTCGTCGTCGATTCGATTATGAGCCGTCTAGCAAGCGAAAACGTTATGGGAATTCACACAATGGGTGACGGCAAACTCGAAATAATCGAGTTGCAGGTTTCCGCCTCCGCAGGAGCCTTGGGAAAAAAATTGAAAGACATATCACAACACGGCGTGTTTCTTATTCTTCTTGTTACAAACGAAACAGGTTGCGTAATACCGACCGGAGAAACCGAATTACGCGAGGGCGACAAGATCGTTTTGATCGTAAAGTCCGCTTCCAGTGATGAAATCATCAAGATGTTCGGAGGAAAATAATTTTGGAGCAGCCTCTAGAAAAAACCGCTTTCAAAAAAGATGTTAATATGCGGTATATAATTCCAAAAATCTCCGGCAACTGTGTATTTCTCTTTTTATATTTTTTATACATTACGTTTTCAAAATAATCGCCAGAAGCTTTTTACATATCGATAAGCATACAAATAGCAATATCTCCCCCTTTTTTATAGGGAACACCGAATTTAAAATACGATAGTTCGTTTTTTTATAAATTTTGTTTTTTCAAAGCAGAACAAGTGACGATAATTTGCGATTATCTTTTGATAATCATTAAACCTGTTCAGAACCTTCAGTTTCAAAGCAGGTTACCTTAATATACTTTTCATTAGATTCTTCTTGCACAAAAATTTCAAATAAATTATTCACGGATCTTCCTTTACAAGAAATAATACCGATGGAAAATATAAAAGATAATAGCAATATCTTTGCTTTCATTAATTTTTCCCTTTGCTGACGGAATGGCCTATCTCATAATAGACGGCAAATAAGCTGCATTTATGCCCTTGACTCAAGTGTATAACGTAAGGCAAAATTGGCGCGAAAGCTGCATAAAAAGGAAGCTGCGCCAGCAGCGACCGCCCAAGCAACTTTCGTGACAAAACAAATATCAGGTTGAAGCGGGGGTTAGACTATAAATCCTTTTTCAATAAGAAATTTTGCCACGCCATCATTATCGTTTGTGTCAGTTATAAACATCGCTATTGATTTCAATTCAGAAATTGCGTTTCCCATCGCTACAGAATTTTTGCAATATTTAAACATTTCAATATCATTATAATCATCACCAAAACAATATATATCATTAGAGCTCATTTTATATTTTTTAACGATCTCACTAATAGCCTTTTCTTTTGAAGCTGTTTTATCCATTATTTGAATCAATGTTTTTGAATCAGTTTCTAGTATATTACAAGTAGTATTATATTTTTCTTTTAAGTAATCTGATTTTGAATAAGAATTTACCAATATCTTGTTTGGATTTTTTTGAAGCAATGCTATCTCGCTTATAATTTCAGGGTATTCACTTACAGAGAAAAAACTTTTAAAATCAAAACACAAGCATGAAAACCATCTATCATTTTCTTCAATGGAAATAACAGCAGCTTGGTCATTTTCTTTTATATCAAGGAATATGTTTTTAAAGATATTTTTGTCTATGGAATTAGAAAACGAAGAACCATCCACACATTTAACAATAGCCCCATTATAATAAATATTTTCTGTGGGAACTCCTATTTTTTGAATTTTATAATCTATACTTCTAGGTGGTCTTGCAGTTGCTATTACAATTGTATGACCGGCTAAGTACAATTTCTGAATAGCATTTTTATTAGATTCAGATATTTCTTTTTTAGAGTTTAATAAAGTTCCATCTAAATCAAATACAAATAACATTTTTTACTCCTACCCCTACACAGGGCTATCCGTATAACATCCGCTTAACCTGCATTTGCGGTTTGTAGCAATGTCGGCTTTGAAAATGGTGTTAGGTGATTTTATTTTATTAAATCATTTACATCAATAAAAATATCAATCATATACTTTTCTAGTTTATTCTTTTTAGGAATTCCTAAATAATGTTTTATTATAGTTAATGCCCCTCTCCACTCATCAATACTTTTAGGTCCAGCAACTGAATTATCATTAATAAAATAAATATTTACCAAATAAGCATTGATACCGTTTAGCACCCTTAAAAAATATAAATGTGCTATTCTATTTGCATATTGATAAAATGCTCCTGACCAATCTATTGTATTATTTATATTTAAATATTCCTTTAATTCAGAAAAAGAATCCAAAATTTTAGACTTAGATTCTTTCCCCGCTACTGTTGGAGGAGATACAACTTCAGGCAGATTTGCTTTCGCTTCAACCAAAAATATTTTTTCATCATCTATTCCTAAGGCATCCCATTGAGGACCTCTCTTAGGCCAAAACTTTTCCAAAGGAGAGTTTATTTTTGATTCTATATCCAATATTCTAAGAAAATCTTCATCTCTGTATTCCGCATACTGATCCTCTTTTATTGGAGACTTCCAAGTTATATTAATTTTCTGTTCTAAGGCTTCTGATAATTTTTTGTCTAATATTTCTTTTCGATTATTGATTAATATTTGTATATCTTTTAGACTTCCATGTGAATCACAATCTTGTACAAATCTACCCATTTTTCATCTCCCTAGCTGCCCGAATGGCAGTCCATATAACGGGGCGGCGGATAAGCTGCAAGAAGCTTTCAAAGCCGTTAGGTTTTTGAGCTTCGCTGTCAGCTTAATTCGCGTGTTGGACGACGCTGTGCGCCGGACAGCAGGCTGAGATTCCGCTGCCCGTTGAACGGACGCGCAGTGGATGTTATGATATTTCATTCAATATCAAAAATATTGATTTTCTTTTTCTTCAATAAATATGCAAAAGCTCCGCCTGAAA
>CAUTPO010000016.1:0-25152 GCA_963540475.1 uncultured Treponema sp.
AAAGGGGACATTTCTATGGTGCTAAAACAGGGGACATTTCTATGGTGTATTGACATTTATCCTGCACACGCTTGCACCTTAGGCAAAAAAAAGGTATACTCTCGACTCATCAGCTTAAAACAATAGACCTGTTCGATAACTTCGTTGCTGCACAGGTTTAATAGAAAATTCTTTTACTTTACAAGCAGGAGGTTTTATTATGCAGATTAAGGTCAGATATGCCCCTTCCCCCACCGGTTTTCAACACATCGGCGGCGTGCGCACTGCTTTATTCAACTATCTTTTTGCCCGCTCTAAAGGCGGCAAATTCGTTTTACGCATTGAAGATACCGACCGTACCCGTTACGGCGAAGAATACGAACAAAACCTATATGATACGCTCGAATGGCTCGGGCTGGAATGGGACGAGGGCGGAACAAAGGGCGGCCCCTGTGCCCCGTACGTGCAATCGCAGCGGTTTGACCTTTACAGAAAATATGCCGAGGAACTCGTCGAAAAGGGCTTTGCCTATTACTGCTTTTGCGACTCCGAACGGCTTGATCGAATCCGCAAAATTCAAACCATGAACAAGATGCCGCCCGGCTACGATCGGGCCTGCCGCAGTCTGACGGCGGAAGAAATAAAGGCAAAGCTGGAAGCGGGCATTCCCCACGTTATCCGTTTAAAGGTGCCGCTTGAAGGTTCTACCAAATTTAAGGACGTGCTTTTAGGCGACATCGAATGGAAAAACGAGGATATAAACCCCGACCAAATCCTTTTAAAAAGCGACGGTTTTCCGACCTATCATCTTGCAAACATCGTAGACGATCATTTGATGGGCATTACCCATGTTATGCGGGCACAAGAATGGCTGCCGTCAACGCCCATGCACGTCATTATGTACAAGGCCTTCGGCTGGGAACCTCCGCAGTTTTGCCACCTGCCGATGGTAATGGGCAATGACGGGCAAAAACTTTCAAAACGGCACGGAGCGACCAGCTGCAACGAATTTAGGAACAAGGGCTATTTAAAAGAAGCGGTCATAAACTACGTTGCAATGCTCGGCTGCTCCTACGAGGACGGGCGGGATATGTACAGCCTGCCGGAGCTCGAAAAACTATTCAGTATGGAACATTTGAATAAATCGCCTGCGGTATTCGATTACAAAAAACTGGAATGGTTTAACGGCCAATATATCCGCGAAAAAACCGACGAGGAGCTGTTCGGTTTAACGTGGCCCTATGTTGCCAATTCGGGTATCTTCGGCGCCATCGACCCTGAAAAACAAAAGGCTGCCGGCTGCAAATTTGAAAACGAAACTTATTTAAAACCGACAAGTGAACAAAAGGACATCTTAATGCGGGTAATGCCGCTTGTCAAAGAACGGCTGCATTTTTTAAACGAGATAGCGGGAATGGTACGTTTCTTGTTTGAAGAGCCTGCAATCCCGCCGCTGGAAGAAATAATCCCCAAAAAACTGGACGCGGAAACGACAAAAAAGGCACTGTTAAAAGCTTGCGAAGTTATGCCCAAGATTAAAGACCTTGACGAACATTCGGCAGGCGAATTTTTCAGGGCCGAAGCCGAGGCTATGGGAATAAAACTGGGTGACTTTATGATGCCGATCCGTATGGCCGTTACGGGCAGCAGAATAAGCCCGCCCCTTGTCGGCTCCATTCAAATTTTGGGCATACCGCAGGCCATCACACGAATAGAAAAGACGATTAAAGAACGGTTTTCATAATCGAAACGAAGCGGCGGAACCCTTTTTGGAATGGGATCGTACGATTTTACGGACGGCACAACTGCGCCCGCTCGAATAAAGCCGCACGGTCAGCCCGTTTCCTCCATATATTACCTGTAAACCCTGTAACCGTTTATACCGAAAACTGTTCATATTGCATATCTTATCGATAACATCATATTCGATAAGGCAAGGAGATACCAAATGAAGAATTTATGTAAAAAAACGCTTGCCGTTGCAAGCCTGTTTTTGTGCACTTTCGCCCTTTTTGCAAAGGGAGCAAAAGAAGGTGCGTCCAACATGATGATGACCATGGGAAATGAACCCGGTTATCATTACAGCGTAAAGATAGACTATCCGGTTGTGGAAAATGAATCCAAACTGAACGAGTTTGTCTATGGCGAAGTCAAAAAAATGTATGAACAGTTCGCTGCCGAATCGAAAACCAAGATCGGCGAAACAGCTAATTCGGAATTCACTGTTAATTCGGGAGCAATGCACAAGGAAAACGGTTACATCAGCTTTATTTTATCCTGCTATACGTATTTAAACGGTGCGGCACATGGTTCGACCATGCTTATTCCGGTGAATTATGATGTTCAGGCACAAAAAATCGTTTCGCTTGAAGAAGTGTTAAAACCCGCTTCGCAGGACTGGCTTACAAAGTTGTCCGACGAGGCCCGAAGACAGCTTATGGCTCAGGTAAAGGCCGGAAAATTTGCCTCCGACGAAGAATGGGTAAAGAAAGGCACGGAACCGACGGCTTCGAATTTTAAAAACTTTGAAGTCGCCAAAGACCATGTACGGATTATTTTTGATCAATATCAAACAGGACCCTATGCTTCGGGAATGCCTGAAATCGCAATTCCCTTAAACTTTTTTAAATAAGAGAAGCTCTAAAAACCGACACGGTTTTTAGAAAATACTCATAAGCCTATTTTTTTAAGAATGAAAAAGCCTCGGCGTAAGCCGGGGCTTTTTTTTGCCTAAAGGCTTTCGGGTACGGGCGGGCCGTAAAAAGCAGCACCGATTGGGAAACAAGGGCGCTTATCCGGCCGTCGATCGTCCAGGAGATAAAATCCCGCTCCGCTAATCCCGCACGATACCAAAAAACACCGCAGCTTTTACCCCGCCAAACGGGAGGAACTTGCGGTGTTTTTGTACGGTGCCGCTCTCAAAGCGTCCGTGCGTTTTTAAAAAGCGTTTCGTTTTACGGCATTACGGCCGGCACACAATACGGAAGCCGATGTTGTCGTCTCCGTTACCCGGATCATTTGAACTGCCAAGACCTCTATATACGCAACGGCATTGGGAAGCTGTCCTGTTCCATGCTCCGCCGCGTCTAACGCGTACACTACCGGATATCGGCCCTGTCGGATTTATTCCTCCGGTCGGTGTAGCAGTATTGTACCAGTCCCAGCACCATTCCGATACATTACCGCTCATATCGTATAAACCGTAAGCGTTTGCCATTTTTTGAGCGACTTGATGTGTTCTGTTGTTACTGATTGTATCATGCCATGCGACGGCCGTTGCAGTGTTGCTGCCCGAATAGAGATCGGTTGTACTGCCGCCGCGGGCTGCCCATTCCCATTCGGCTTCGGTCGGCAGCCTAAAGCCTCTTTTGTTCAAATCCTGCGTTACGGTAGTGCCGCTTCGACTATATACCCTTTCAGACGGCCCAAGCCCCGCCGTACCGTCCGTCAATTTGTTGCAAAAATCTATACACTCAAACCACGTTACCGTTTCGACGGGACGCTTTAGCTGTACTTCCATGCCGTCGGGTTTTTTCACGTCTGTTCCTGTTCCGTCAAAATAGCTTGCCGTATAGCCCATAACCGCCATCCACAGCTCCTGCGTAACCTCCGTTGCGCCCATATGATAGGCCGTAAGGGTTACCGTGTGCGAGCCGTTATTATCTCCGGCGACGGCTCCCGCTCCCAAATTCTGACTTGTTGCAGCGGGAATCTGCTTCATCGTATACGTTACACTGCCGACGGTTAAGGTTCCCGTTGCATCATTATAACTTCCTATCACCGGCGGCAGACTTCCCGGAGCGCTGCCTCCCCCCCCGCCCGGTTTATTCGGGCAGCTAGTCAAAGCCAACACTATAAGCGGCAATACAATCCCTGCCACCGAAAAGGTTCTTTTTTTACATAATATTTTCATAACAACTCCTTAGTTATTTTCTTGTAATATATCAATCCGTAATATATCAATATCGAACAGGTCTAATATAACACATTTTTACGTTTTTTGCCGGAATTTTCGGATAAAATCTGCAAAATTTTAAAAGAAAAACCGTATGCGGCGCCGCTTACGCGCTATCTTGCATCCCGCACGGGTAACGGCCGACCGCACCGGCTCCTCTCTTTCAAAGTGTACGCACAAGCCTATTTGACGATTCCGATCGTAAAGCCTATAATCATCACGTTAAAAAAATCGATAAAAAGAGAACCGACAAGCGGTACCACAAAAAATGCTATTTTGGAATAGCCGTATTTTTCGCAGACCGAGCCCATATTTGCCATAGCGTTGGGCGTTGCTGCAAAACCGAATCCGATATGCCCTGCCGTTATTATGGCCGCATCGTAATTCCGACCCATAATATTAAACGTAACAAACCGCGCATACACATACATCAGCAGCACCTGTCCGCTTAAAATGAGTAAAAGCGGAATTGCCAAACCGACGAGCTGCCACAATTTTAAAGACACGAGCGCCATCGCCAAAAACATATTCAGCGAAATGTTTCCAAGGGCATCCGTTTCCTCAACGGCAATGCCGAACTTTTTTGAAAGATCGGCAAGGTTTCTTATTACTGCAGCACATACCATCGCTCCGATATAAATCGGAAATTTGAATTTATGCGAAAATGTATTTAAATAATTTGTCAAAAATATCCCGAAACCCGCCGCAAGTACCAGCAGCATAAATGAGCTTAATAGTTTTTCGCTGCTCAGCTGTTTTTCAGAACTCGTCGTGAAATTATCGACCTCTCCCGTCGAAGAAGCCTTGTGCAATACTTCTTCTTGCATGGTAACAATTTCCGTTTCTTCGTCCTTGCCTTTTGTGGGATTAAAAAACATTCTTTTTAAAAAATTGGGTCTTACTGTTTTGATTTTTTTTACAACCGCAGTTGTTTTTATGATGTTTCCGTCCTTATCAAGCCGTACTCGTACGTTGGAAGAATCGGGTGCCAAACGGTACTTTAAAACCAGCCGGTTTCCAACGGGGCCGCCCATTATCGAGCTGATAACGGAACCGAAGGTAGGCACCGCGACTGCCAGCGATAAGGCGCCGAGCGTGTTGCCCGGATCAACGATGGGCGCAAAGGATGCCGCCGTGCCGAACCCGCCCGTAAACGATGCGGAACCGAGCATTACCGCCAAGGACGGGCTAAAGCGAATCAGGCGGGCAATGCCTTGTGCCGTAAGGTTTTGCAAAATTGCAAAAACAACGGCCGCTGCCAGAAACACAAAAACTTTTTTTCCGCCGTCCTTTAAAACGGAAAACCCTGCATTATAACCGACTGAGGTAAAAAACATAACCATCCAGTAGGTTTGCAGGGTTGTGTCGAATTCGAAATCCAGAATTTTCAGTGTATGACAGACCAAGGCTATCAACGCAAACAAAAAACCGCCCGCGATGGGGGCCGGTATACAATACTTTTGAAAAAATTCAAATCTGGACTTGATAAATCGTCCGGCAAGCAGCCAAGCGACTGCAAACCCGAGCGACTGGTACATATTCATACGAATAACCATAACTCTTCTCCTTTTGCGTGCCTCTAACGCAATTCGGGATGCAGGCGCAGTATAAATCTTTGGCGCGGCTGTGTCAATGACGCGTGTTGATGGGAAGATAGGCTTATGTATTAACCCGTTCAGAACCTTCAGTTTCAAAGCAGGGTACCTTAAAATACGATGTGCAAAATAGCACTGTCTTGTACGATTTTGAACTCGCCGGCCTGTTCGGCAACGAAGTTATCGAACAGGTCTAATCCCTCCGCGCCCCGGATGAAAAAAGCCCTACGGAAAAACAAAAAAATCGATTACAGGGCGTATGTGTGAATGCGGGAATCCGAACCTATGGCGGAAAAACCCGTGCCGTCGAATTGTTCGATTATCCTTTCGCCATGGACAAGAGCGGAAAGCGGAAACTTGCCGCCGCCGCCGGGAAGGTCTGCCGCAAATTGGGGCCGCGACAAACCGGACAATTCCGTTTCCAGTGTACGCCAAATCGCCAAAGCGTTTTTCAGCGGCACCCTGAAATGCGAGGTGCCGGCGGCAGGGTCAAGCTGGAACAGGTACCCCGGCTTTACTCCCATACAGGCAAGTGTATGAAACAATTTTACCAAGATGCCGGCATTATCATTTACCCCTTTTAACAAAACGGTCTGACTTTGCACGGGTATACCCGAATCGATACAGGCCGTCAAAGCAGCCCTTTGTTTTTTACCGAGTTCGGCCGTATGGTTTATGTGCGGGATAAGCCACAGGGGTCTCGCTTTTTTTAAAAGACATAAAAGCTGCGGCGTAAAAACTTCCGGCGCAAAGATGGGGGCGCGGGTACAGAGCCTGATTAAAAGAGTTTCGGATGTGTTTCTTAAGGCGTACAAAACCCTTCTTATATCCTCAAAACTGCCGCTTAAAGGGTCTCCGCCTGAAACAAGGATTTCCTTTATCTGCGGATTTTTCAAAAGATACGAACAGACTTCTGCCAATTCGTCCTCCGTTATGTATCCGCGGTTTCTTCCGGTAAAGCCGCGCCTGAAACAATACCTGCAATACGAAAGACATTTTCCGCTGGTAAGCAAAAGCACCCTATTTTTATATTGATGAACAAGATAGGGCGTAATGCAGTATTTGTTTTCTCCCAACGGATCCGCCGTTTCGTTTTTTTCGGCCTTTTTTTCCATAACGGAAAACTCCACCTGTCTTTGCAGCGCGTCCCTGTCGTCCGCAGCGGCATGTTCCATAAGCTCCTTAAAGGCGGGAGAAACAAAATACGGAAGTCCGTATTCTGCCGTTTCCTCGGCCGTATATTCGCGCCAATTTTTATCCGTCATAAACGGGCGTACCTTATCACAAAACCGTGCATTTTTCAACACGCCCTGCAAAAACACCTCGGTTGACAGCCGTCCGATTATAAAGTATTATCCCGAAGGAACAATTATGGAACACGGCGGGCTTTTATCTTTTGCGCACAGCACAGACGGTATAACGGATTTCAGCAGCAACATAAATCCTCTAGGGTTCCCCCCCGCTCTGCAACAGGAAATAACAAGCGGCTTTAGTCTTTTTTCGGTTTATCCCGATATTCGGTACAGGCGGCTTAAAAAAAACGTTTCACGGTATCTTCAATGCAAAACGGAAAATATTCTTTTGGGAAACGGAGCCGTCGAATTGATCGACAATTTTTGTGCCGCAGCAAAACGCGTCATTATTTGTCCGCCGTGTTTTTCCGAGTACGAGCTGCGGGCTGCAGCACGAAACAAAACGCTTATAACAATTCCATATCTTAAAAATTTTTCACCCGACATTCCAAAAATAGCGGCCGAAGCGGAAAAAGACGACGTGTTGATTTTGGGAAATCCGAATAATCCTACGGGACTGCGTTTAAAAAAGGAAGAGCTTTTGGAAGTATACGGAATAGTAAAAAAGAAAAATGCCGTTCTTCTTTTAGACGAAGCCTTTTTCGAATTTTGTCCCGAAACATACGACAGCATAAAAGTTTTCGAAAAAGAACAATTTAAAAACGTATGCATAATCCGTGCCGCCACAAAATTTTTTGCCCTGCCCGGTATACGGCTCGCGTATGCCTGTACGTCTGAAGACCTCGTTACGCGTCTTGAAAAATTCGAGCTTCCGTGGCACATAAACGCCGCCGCCGAGCTTGCAGGAAACACTATTTTCAATGAAAGACAATTTATCGAAGCAAGCAAAACCCGGATCGAATCGGAAAGACGGTTTTTATTCGAAAACATTAAACGGGTCGAAAATAATCCGTATCTTCCGCTTAAACCATACGCAAGCGATTGCAATTTTATCCTCTTAAAACTGTTAAAACATTCCGACACGCAGGCTTGGGATTTTTTTTTGAAAAGCTCTATTTTGATCAGAACCTGCTCGAGCTTCGGCGTTTTGGGACACAACCATATACGGATCGCAGTAAAATCGAGGGCCGATAATATAAAACTGATTGAGGCACTTAATTGCGCGGGCCGTTAAGCCGATCCGCAAACAAAGCCCCGTCGAGGGTTTGCCGCAAAAAGTTTCCCGCAGGAATATCGGCAGGGGAGACAAGCGGAATTGTTTTTAAAACTATTTTTGAATTCTTTATGCGGTATTCTATACTGCCGATTTGTTCACCCGCAAAAACGGGAGCCCTTATAAAGGCGGGCACCTTTACCGCCGTTTCAATATCGGGCACATCTTTTTTGTTCACGGTAAGGTAATCCGCCGAAAAATATACAGAAACGGGAATCGGTTTAATCGCCGTTTGTTGAACCTGTAATGCAGAGCCTAACACAACGGTTTTTATTCCCGATAAGGCGGTTTCGGTTTTTCCGCGAATACCGGCCGAAACAAAGTGCTCAAAGGCATATTCCATAATTTTTTTACCGTTATCCTCTCGGATAGAAATCCCTTCCGAAAAGCCCTTCCCTTCTCCGCCTAAAATAACCGCAAGGAATTCACTCTCACCGCGTTTTGCCGTAAGCGCAATATTAAAACCCGACTCGTAAATAAAGCCTGTTTTTAAGCCGGTGCAGCCTTCCAGTTTTTCCAAAAGCGTATTCGTCGCGTATTTTGTAACCGTGCGCATTCGAGTTTTGCTTTTTTTCCCGTCTACGGTTATATTGTGTTTTTGAGGATAGGAAATCGATTTTACCGAATGAAAGGTTTTTAAATTTTCAGGATATTTTTTTAAATAGCATAGAGAAAAAAGCGCAAACTCTTTTGCGGTAGTTTTATTGTTAGCGCTTAAACCGGACGGCTCTTCAAAATACGATCGGGTCAAACCGAGCGCTCTTATTTTTTTGTTCATTTTGGCGGCAAAATTTTTGACCGAGCCGCCGCCGATTATTGCGGCAGCCGCGGCCGCATCGTTTCCCGAACAGACGGCCATTCCCAAAATTAATTCCTTAATGCTCAGCTGCTGGTTTTCGGCAAGCCCCATACGGGAAGCAAGCGGCGGCAAAAATTTTGCATACGATTCTTTAGGCGGCGCCACGATTTTCTCCAAATCGGTTTGCTCCGTCATCAGCGTATAAATCGAAACCAGTTTTGTAAGCGAGGCCGGCGGAATTATTGTGTCGGGGTTATGTTCCAAAATAACCGTTCCCGTTTTTATGTCGGCCAAAACATAGGCTTCCGCCGCGAGGTTTAAACTGTTTTCGACAGGAAGATAATTTTCAATGTAATTTAACTGCGGCTTATCGGGATTGTATCCTGCCTGTTTATAAAAAGCCTTTTTTGCAAAAGCCTCTTGTTCTTTTGTTACGGAAACGAGCTGCGTGTTTGTTAAATTTTGTCTATGCTTAAAAATAAAAACAACTGCCGTACCGGTAAAAAATGCGGTTATAAAAAGAGCCGTTAAAAATCTTTTTACAAAAGACCTTTGAGTCGAAGGCATGACGGTAAAATGAACCCTGGCACAAAATTAAAATTCCGCCAGCTTCGGTGCGCGTGGAAAAGGAATAACATCGCGGATATTTCCCATTCCCGTTACGTACAAAAGGAGCCGCTCAAAGCCCAGTCCGAAACCCGAATGGGGCACGGTTCCGTATTTGCGTAAATCCAAATACCACCAATAATCCGCTTCGTTCAGTCCGAGTTCTTTTATTCTGTTTCTTAAAATATCCAAATTTTCTTCGCGCTGGGACCCGCCGATAATTTCCCCGAGCCCGGGTACAAGTACGTCCATTGCCCGCACGGTTTTGCCGTCGCTGTTCAGCTTCATATAAAAAGCCTTAATTTCTTTCGGGTAGTCCGTAACGATAACAGGCCCCTTAAAAACCGTTTCGCTTAAATACCGCTCATGTTCACTTTGTAAATCGCAGCCCCAATACGGCTTAAACTCGAATGCGCCCGCATTTTTTTCAAGTTCTTTTATTGCATCGGTATAAGTAATACGGGTAAACGGCGTGCTCACCACCTGTTTTAGGGTTTCGATAAGGCCGGGCTTTATTCTTTCATCGAAGAATTTCAAATCGTCCGCACATTTTTCCAATGCCCATTTTAAAAGGAAGACAACAAAATCTTCGGCAAGTTCCATATTTTCTTTCAATGTGAAAAAAGACATCTCCGGTTCTATCATCCAAAATTCGGACAGATGACGCGTCGTGTTGGAATTTTCTGCGCGGAAGGTCGGGCCGAAGGTGTAGATGCGCGAAAGAGCCGTGGCATAGGCCTCGCCTTCGAGCTGGCCCGAAACGGTCAGACTTGCCGGTTTGCCGAAAAAGTCTTGCGAATAATCGACGGAATATTTTTCGGGGTCCCGTTTTTCTTTCAGCGCTTTTTTAACCGTTTCTTCAATGTCGAATGTCGTAACGCGGAACATTTCACCGGCGCCCTCGCAGTCTGAGGCAGTGATTATCGGCGTATGTACGTACTGAAAACCGCGCTCTTGAAAAAACACATGAATCGCATACGACATTTGGCTTCTCATACGGGCAACGGCGCCGAAGGTATTGGTGCGCGGACGAAGATGGGCGATTTCTCTTAAGAACTCCATTCCATGATGTTTTTTTTGCAAGGGGTAGGTTTCCACGGGGGCCGTACCCAAAAGCTCAATACGCTCCGCCCGAATTTCCACCGCCTGCCCCGAAGCCGGCGAAGGCACCAAGGCGCCAGCAACCTTTACGGAGCAGCCTGTCGTAACGAGCTTTACGGTTTCTTCCGAATTCTTATATATATCGTTTTCGCGGTCAAAGGTTGCCTGAATCGAGGCAAAACAAGAGCCGTCGTTTATTTGAATGAAGATTAAATTTTTGGTTTCTCTTTTTGTGCGCACCCAACCGCACACCTCAACGGTTTGCCCCTTGGGCTCTGAAGTTAAAATTTGTTTGATTAAGTCTGTCATACGGCTATTATATGGCATCGCACGGATTTGTCAAGCCTACGCATTGTCCGCTTGCGGCAATGACTGCACAATGCCTTTTTACCTTGGACATTTAAAACAGTACAGCTGTCATACCGGCCGGTATTTAACTTTTTTACAGCCCATTGTGCGGGGAATCACCGGCGAACCGGACCGCCCGCCGGATAACCGGCCCACATTCTTTAGCGGCAAAACCGACTCGGCTGTCTTTACAATATCTTTAAAATGTGCAATAATTGAATACGAGGAGAAAGGTATGCGGAAGTTTGTTATCCTTGTCTGTGCGTTTTCGGCCCTTACTATGGCCTGTAAAATTGCCTCTGCAAAAAAAGAAGCATATACGGTTAAACAGGGCCTGTACGATATCGGCGATCTCGGAGCTTCCGAAATCGCCGATCTGGAAGGCGAATGGATTTTTGTACCCGAAAAGCACGTGCCGCCTGCCGAAATATTTACAGAATACAACCGCTTCGAAAAAATCAATTATAACTGGAACAAGTACAAAGACCCCATGCCCGTCTACGGCTGTGCAACCTATGGCATTAAAATTAAAAACTTTTTTGAAGACAAGGTGTACGCTATAAAAGTTGCAGAAGTGTCTTCCGCAGTAACGCTGTATTTGGACGGTGTGGAATTTTTCCGGACGGGAAAAGCCGCCGAAACAAGAAGCGGCGAACAACTCGATTGGAACTCGAACATCGTAATTCTTCCGTTAAATGGCAGAACTAAGGCGGAACTCGTGTTTCACGTGTCCAATTTCAGCGATAGGCTCCCCGGTTTTCACCGGCCGATACAGATCGGTTTTTATTCAACCCTGTCGGAAACAAATGCAAAAAACATAGTTGTTTCGACCATCACGGCGGGTATTTTGTTTTTGCTTTTTGTCTTTTTTATTTCTTTATTCATTTTTTATCCGAAAGATAAAAAATCGCTTTATTTCAGTCTGCTGTGTTTTACCTTCTGTTTACGAGTCTTTTGTTATGATGAATACCTGCTTGCAGTCATTATTCCGCAGATAAACAGAATGGCGATGCACAAAATCGGGTTTGTCACCTTTTCAGCCGCATTAATTTTTGCAACCCTATTTATTCACGAATTGTTCGGCAAAATAAGCAAAAAGCTTTTGTATGCACTGCTGGCGCCGGGAATGCTTTACATTCTCATAAACATCATTGCACCGCTTCGTATATCACTCATGCTTCTTATGTATGCACAGACATACATGTTTACAATTGTGTTCTACAATATATACATAATCGGAGCGGCTGCAATAAAAAAGGACATATCGTCGATACTATTTTTGTCGGGTTTATCCGTGTTTGGTGTACTTATAATCCGTGATGTATTGATTTCGAACGGCATAGTCGAAGGCGTCTTTTTGTCTCAATTCGGTATCTTCATGCTCCTTATTCCGATGACGCTTATCGTTTTAAATCATTTTAAATTCACATTCGAAAATACTTTGATGATGACAAATAAAATAGAAACCGTAAACAATGCACTCGAAAAATTTCTGCCTGCGGAATTTATGAATTTTTTAAACAAAAAACATGTTGATGTTTGTTTGGGTGACAATAATTTAAAAGAAATGTACATTGCCTTTGTGTATATCGGCCTGCATGCGGAATTAAAAACCGATGCGGAGCGGCTGACTCTTTTGGAAATATACAATCACATTCTTGCCAACATAAATCCGATAATAAAAAGACACGGCGGCGTTATCGACAAGTATTTGACCGAAGGCTTAATGATTCTTTTTTCGGAGAATGCAGACAACGCCGTCGCCTGTATGCTCGAAATACATTCTTTTATCGAACGCGAAAACATACAGCGCAATACCGAAGGTATTCCGAAAATCAATTTTGCCTGCGGCGTGCATTACGGCCGCGTAATGCTCGGCACCATCGGAGAGGCAGAACGTATGGATAATACGGTTATTTCCGATGTAGTAAATATTGCTTCGCGGCTGCATTTTTATGCGCTCCAGCACGGCAGCGGAATTTTTATAAGCGAAACAGTCAAGAATAATTTTCATGCAGGATTTTCAAAAGACATAATCTTAAAGGATATCGGATTTGTCAAACTCAGAGGAAAAGAGCAGTCCGTTTTGGTATATGAGGTTAAGCAAAGATGAATAAGAAAACAGTATTTTTAGGTTCCGTTCCGTTTTTATGTATGGCAGTCTTTTTTTATATCATCTATTTGCTATCAGGCTCGTACAGCAGTAAAAGCGTAAACATAAAGGCTCGGAAGGGTGAGTTGATTATCCCGAACGGTTTTAATACAAAGCTTATTTCCATAAGCGGCGAATTCTATTTTACAGCGGAACAGTTTTATTCCCTTACCGATATAACGAAAGAATCCTACGGCAAGGTACCCGGTTCCTTTAAAGACACAAGCCTTAACTCCCGCTTCGGATACGGCTCCTACGGTCTGCGTATATACGGCTTGAACCCCAATATGATTTATACCCTGCAGGTGGGCAGGGCTTTAAGCAGCTGTAGCATTGTAATCAATTCGAAAGACGTGTTGCAGCAGGGACAGCCGGGGATCAGCAAGGATATGGAAATACCGGGAGTAAAAAGCTCGCAGGCCGCTTTTAGACCGCGGAGCAACGGAACAGCAGATATTATTTTGAACATTTCGAATTTCAGAAACAGAAAAGGCGGTTTTTCTTCTCCGCTTATTTTAGGGCAGGCGAAAGATGTGGAACAAAAGTTCCATTTCGATTTAATTTTAAGCTCGGCAATCTTTGCGGCAATATTCGCCATTGCCGTCTTTTTCTTTTTGCTGCCGTTCTTTTATAAGAAAACATCCTTTATATGGTGGTTTGCGCTGGCTTCTACCATTTCTGCAACACGGAGTATCTTCTTTTACCCGAACATACAGGCCTTTTTATTCCCCCTTTTGTCATGGCAGGCACACTTTATATGCAGATATGCAACCTTCCCGTTACTGGTTCTGTTTTTTACCGTCTTTATAAAAAAAGCATTGAATATTTACTTTAAAATACCGTATATTGCAATACTTATTGTGTCCACCCTGTATACGCTTTCGATCATTATTTTAGAACCGGAACAATCCGTCACCGTACTTCCGTATTATCAGTTTTTTTCAATCGGATGTATAGTGTATAATATTTTTATCGTGGTACTTGCGCTTATAAAAAAGGCAGAACTGGGATTATGGATTTTTACTTCGGTTGCCGTTTTAGTCCTTTTCGGTGTTTACGATTTACTGGTTGTCTTTGGTATAATTACGGCCCAGTATAACATACAGGTGGCTTCTTTTATTGCTGTAAATATTTTATCGGTTATGATTTTGAACCGCTATTCAAATTCGATAAAAAAACTGGAAGCCCTCAATAAAGAAATAAAGGCCGTCAACAAATCCCTTGCGCGGTTTTTCCCCGATATGATTATCAAATTACTCAATAAAGATTCCATAACCGATATCAGGCTTGGCGATAATGCCGAATTAAAAATGCCGATTGTTTCCATCGATATCCGTTCGTTCACGCATATTTCGGAAAAGCTTTCGCCCGATCAGGTGTTTAATCTTTTAAATGCGTATTTTGCGCTCGTCGTCCCGATTATCCGCGAAAACGGCGGCATTGTAACAAAGTATTTGGGCGACGGTTTTTTTGCCCTGTTTCCCGGCGGTGCTGATCCGGCACTGCAATGTGCAATAAAAATACAAAAAGAAATAAAAGAGAAAAAAATCATTCCGCCGAATTGCGATCCCATTAAAGTCGGTATCGGGATCGATTTTGATAATCTGTTATTGGGAACGATCGGAGATAAAACGCGGATGGACAGTATCATTATTTCCAACGCCTACTATCTATCGGAAATATTACAGCGGCAAACGAAGGTATACGGTGCGTCCATAATTATTTCGGAGCGTATTTTTAAATCTTTGGAAAATCCCAACCGCTACCGCATTAGGCCGCTGCAAACGATCAAGACCGACGCTGTCGGCAAAAACTTTTCGTTCGAAGTGTACGATTCCGATGATGAAGAAATTAAAAATTTAAAACGGCAATCCCAAGATGATCTTGAACACGGTCTTCAGGCTTTTTTTGTTCAAAAAGATCCCGAAGATGCAAATACCTATTTTAACAAGGTTCTGGAAGTGTTTCCCGACGATAATCTTGCGATACGGTATAAAAAGATATTGGAAAAGTATCGGGATGAGGCCGACAATAGCAACGGCTTCGCCCATACTACAACTGTTGAATGAAAAAAGCGAAGATATTTACAAACTGACCGCTCAAGAAACCCCGCCGTAAAAAATTTTGTCAGTATTATACGGAGCACCGATCGTAAAAACCATATACATTTCCTGTCGGCACACTGCGATATCCGAACAAATACCTGTTATAGGCGACCATTGTCGAGCCTATCCATATTGCCGAAGGGGTAATAATAGAAACCGTTACGGTTATCGCTTCTCCGATCGTCAGCCGCTCCAAAATAATTTTAGGGTCGTCTTTTTCAAACCGCTATACAATGGGAACGATGGAACGGACTGTAATGTCGATTTGCATTGTGCTGTCCGCCAGTTCGGAAAGCCTGTTTGTCCCGATGGCCCGTGCCGCATCGTTTTCAAAGTCGATGGTTAATATGCCGTATTGAGGCCCCATAAGATTACAGGGAATAAGCACCGCAAGCAGGACACCGAGTAATACCGACGTAAGTTTTGTACATAGAAACAATACGGCGGAGAACCTGAATATTTTACGACAAATTGTACTAAACATACTCAAGTAACTTGATTTTTCCGATGTGCTAAAAGTAAAGAATCTGCCGCTTTGTCATAAACAAAGCCTGTGCGACAAACGTGAAGATTACCGTGAAAAATGCTTGATCTCTTTATAATACGAAATCCCCTATACTCTACCCATCTATCATCACAGAACTGAAGCTTTTGCCTAACACTAAACCTGTTCGGAAACTTCCGTTTCTGAACAGGTTACCTTGAAATGCGATGTTCTAAATCGTGCTATTTGTGCGATTTAGAACTCGGCGATCTGTTCGAAAACGCAGTTATCGAACAGATCTACTGTCAATAGATGATGAGGATCCATTCCGTGTTTTAAAAGGCATATATCTTGACACAATACGTTAAAACGGATAGGCTTGTTTTCGGAGATTAAAATGGCAATCATACTTAAATCGATGGGAAAGGCTGTTCCCGAAAAGATACTGAAAAATACCGATTTCCCTCCGGAGCTGGATACCTCCGACGAGTGGATTCGAAGTCATACCGGAATCGGCAGCCGCTTTATTGCCTGTACCGAAGATACAAGCGCAACCTTGGGAGCCGCCGCCTGCAAACAGGCCTTGGATAACATCAATAAAAAACAGCCGGATTATGTAAAAACGGAAGATGTAAATTTGATCGTTTGTGCGACGGCAACACCCGAATATCCGGGCTTTCCTTCAAACGCCTGCCTTATTCAGCGTGATCTAAAAGCGGTAAATGCGGTATGTTTCGATTTGTCGGCAGCCTGTTCCGGCTTTTTGTATTCACTTAATACGGCCGCTTCTTTAATGGAACGGCACGGCTGGCGGTTCGCTTTAGTGTGCGGCACCGAGGTATTAAGCCGCATCCTCGATTGGAACGACCGTTCTACCTGCGTTTTGTTCGGCGACGGGGCGGGGGCGGTTTTACTCGAAAACACCTTTGAACCTGCAAACGAGGGGCTCGGATCCGTTATTCTCGGTACGGACGGGAACGGCAGCTCGGCCTTGTATATGGATAAGTATGTTAAGATGAACGGGCGGGCCGTCTATAATTTTGCCGTTAAGGTTATAACCGAAACCGTCCGTGCGCTGCTGCAAAAAGAAGGCCTTGATATAACCGACATCGATTTGGTGGTATGCCATCAGGCTAACAAACGCATTTTGGAAGCGGCGGCAAAGCGGCTGAAAAGCGACCCTGCGCGGTTTGTCTGCAATCTGGAACATTACGGTAACACCTCGTCGGCCTCTATTCCCATTACACTTGCAGACCTTGCTGAACAGGGCAGGCTCGGCAAAGGAACAAAGATTATTGCGGCGGGCTTCGGCGCAGGGCTTACGTGGGGCGGTTGCGTCATTCGGTTTTAGCACAGGAGAGGTTATGAAATACGTATTTTTGTTTTCGGGGCAGGGAGCCCAGTTTAAGGGAATGGTGCAGGATATCTGTACGGAATTCCGTTCGGCCAAGGCCGTTATAGATGAGATAAGCGGGATCACGGGCGTTGACACCGGCCGGCTTTTATGGGAAACCGAAAACGAGGAGCTTTCAAGAAGCGACCGCAGTCAGCTTGCCATAATTGCCGCCGAGTCGGCCATTCTTGCCGTTTTAAAAGAGCACGGAATCGAACCGTCCGCAGCGGCGGGGTTCAGTCTGGGCGAATTTTCCGCCTTATATGCGGCAGGAATTCTGGATTTTAAAACAATGATCCGCCTTGTACACAGGCGCGGACAGATTATGCAGGAAACTTGCGATAAGATTGCAGCCCGGTCGGCTTCGGCTGGCGGGGCAAGCGGTATGGCCGCCGTTATCAGGCTTGACCCCGAAAAGGTAAAAGAACTGTTGGCCCCGTACTCCGATCGAAAAAACGGAATCGTGTTTGCAGCCAATATGAATAGCCCTGTTCAAACGGTGGTTTCCGGTACGGCCGAAGGGCTCGATACCGCCGAAAAGCTCTGCAAGGAAGCCGGCGCAAAACGGTTTGTCAGGCTTGCAGTGGCAGGCCCCTTTCATTCGCCGCTGATGGCCGAGGCCGCCGAAGCGTTCGAAGCGGAATTAGCCGGCGTCGATTTTGCGGACCCCGCCGTTCCTATTTTTTCGAATGTTACAGGTACGCGCATTACCAGTGGTGCGGAAGCAAAAAAGAATGCCGTTTTGCACTTGACCCATCCGGTTTTGTGGACAAACGAAGAAAAAGAGATGGCATCTTTTATTTCCGGTTTTGAAGCATGCCGGCTTTTGGAAGTCGGGCCGGGAAACACGCTGACCAATTTATGGCGCGACAGCGGGTTTTCTTCAGAACGGTTTCAGGCACAGGCTGCGGGAACTGCGGAAAACCTAAAAAAGATAATCAACAACCTCTAGACAGAGCACTGAGGTACAGTACTCAATGTTCCGCACCCTGTTTTATAAGGGGCAAGCTGACGGGGCTTAATATCCCTAAGTGCAAAGCGCAGACAAAAATCGTCAGGTATTAACCCTTTCGCACGAATAAGTGCATAGCAGTATTTTATCTATACCGTGCAAAACGGCGGAAGTGTGTTCGGTGTGTCTTGCGGGTACGGTTTTGGTGTACATTCAAAGCGTGTTCAAAACATGGTTTTCGGATATACTTTTTGTATCTGCGGTGCACCACGCCGAAACCCATTCCCCTAAATCCCGGCCAGCCCTGCTATAACCTGCTTATTTCGTATAGGGCCCGTGCAGTCGCTTCGATTTCAGCGTCCGTGTTAAAAGAAGAGAAGCTAAAGCGCACCATTCCCTGTTTTTCCGTCTGAAAGGCCTTGTGTACCAGCGGGGCGCAATGGGCGCCGGGTCTTGTCGCAATCGAATACCGCTCATCCAAAATTCCGCTTATCTCGCCTGAAGGAATATCTCCGATATTGATCCCGACACAAGCGCCCTGGTCTTCCATGTTTCCGTATATTTTTATTGACGGGATATCCTTTACCGCCTGTAAAAAACTGCGCCGCAGTTTTTTTAATTGTCTGCGTATGTTTTCAACTCCCTTTTCTTTTACGTACCGGCAGCCTGCGCCAAGGCCCATAAAGGCCGGAACGTTCATGGTACCGGCTTCGAAAACGTCAGGCATTTCGGACGGGTGTTCTTTGTCGAAAGAGCGGATACCGCTTCCGCCTGAAAAGACGGGTTTAAAATCGAAGGTACCGTTGACGATAATGCCGCCCGTTCCCTGCGGCCCGTAAAGTCCCTTGTGCCCTGTAAAACAAAACACCGCATTCGTGTACTTCGAAATATCGAGCGGAACGGTACCGGCACTTTGGGCTATATCCGCAATTAAAATCAGATTATGTTTTACGCAAAGTCCGTATACATAATCCAAGTCGCAGAGCGCACCGGTTACATTGGAACTGTGGTTTACGATAAGCGCCCGTGTGTTCTTTTTGACGGCCTTTTCCATCGCGTCGTATTGTACGGAATTTGTCTTTGTATCTATGCCGATTACCGTCAGTTCGGCACCCTCTTTTTCAAGCCGGTACAGCGGGCGCAGCACCGAATTGTGTTCGAAGGCGGTGGTAATAATGTGATCGTTTTTGCCGAAAAGGCTTTTAATCGTCAGGTTTAAGGCCGCCGTTGCATTTTGGCAAAGCGCAACATGTAAAGGATTTTTCAGATTAAAAATATCGGCAACGGCAGCGCGGGCAGCAAATAATTCCGATAAGGCCCGGTGTGCCGCCCTGTGGGAGCCGCGTCCCGGATTTCCGATTTCTTCCGATGCAATGCCGCGGAACACTTCTTCCGCTACCGTTTTCGGCTTTTTCAGGCTCGTCGCGCCGTTATCAAAGTAAATCATCTTCAATTTTTCCGATAGTTCTTTGTTTGTCCTTTATTGTCAGCCGGTAAAGCCCTTCATACGGAATGAGTTCCGCTGCCAAAATTCCTGCGACGGTTTTAATGCCGGTTTCTTCGGTACGCAGGGCAAGACCGCAGCCTGCCGAGATTTCAGGCGGAACAGGGATAAGCCGCGTTCCATCAGTTTGTAACAAGGCCCGTTCCGCCGCTATGGCATGGTGTGTGGACGCAAAAGAAAAAACGCCGTAGTGTTCTTCTTCCATTTCTACTTTCCGTTACGGGTTTTTTAAGGCCTTACCGTAAAATGGGTGCGCATAATTTCTGCAATCCTGTACATATTGGTTACGGAACCGACTTTCAGTTTTTCTTTTAAACCGTAAAAGTCCAGACACAACCCGCACGATAACACCTCGCAGCCGTTTGCTTCGAGGGCTTTTAAATCGTTTATCGTTTTTTCGTTTTCGGTCGTCAGCTTAACCCCCGAATTGTAACAGACGACAAATTTCGGCAGCTCGTCCTGTTCGGCAAGGGCATATACAAACCCCTCCAACAGTTTTTTCCCAAAACCGTCATCGCCCGTTCCCATCTTATCCGAATTGATAATAACCGCATACCGGCCGCCGTTTACCGCAGGCTGCCCTTCGGAAGCGGCAAGCGGATCAGCCATAATTTGACAGGTTTCGCAGCCGTGCATATCGAATAAAACCGAATAATCTTTTTCGCCTATCTTTGTTACCGCGGTTTTTATGCCGAGCTGGGCAGCCATCTTGGAAAGGTTTTGTGTCGCAATTTCGTTATCGACCTTTACCAAAATGTTTTCATTGTTTTTATTTTCCCGTATAGCCTTTTTCGTCATAATGACGGGAATGGGACAAGCTTGCCCCATACCGTTTACTTCAATCATAAAAACTCCTTCTCCGTTTTTTGTATCTCTTAGTTTACCTCGATGGCATACTGTGTTCTTTTTTTTATTTCGCCTATATTCCAAAGGCCCAAGTTTTTAAGCTTAAATTCTTCTTCGATTTTTTTTGCCATTTCCTTATCGGCGGAAAACAAAAGGCCGCCCGATGTTTGCGGATCAAAAAGAATTTCTTCCAGTGCAAAATCGTTTATATTAAATACGACCTTGTCTTTTGCAAAATTGCGGTTCCGCTGTCCGCCCGCCGTTATCAAAAACTCGCCTGCGGCCGTATACGCCTCGTTTATATACGGAATGTGTTCCGACCATAACACGGCGCTAAATTCCGTGCCCGTCATTTCCAAAAGATGTCCGATAAGCCCGAAACCGGTTACGTCGGTGCAGCTGTGAATGCGGAAGTCTCTTAGAACCCCGGCGGCGTATTTATTCAAGGTTGTCATCGAGCCGGCGGCTTTTTTAAACGCGTGTTCCGAAACTTCGTTTACACTGTAAGCGGTCGTTATAATTCCGACGCCCAGTTTTTTGGTCAAAAAAAGAAGGTCGCCGTCTTTCGGCGTATTGTTTTGCCAGATTTTATCGGGCCTTATTTTACCCATAACCGAAAGCCCGTATTTGGTCTTAGGGTCATGAATGGAATGGCCGCCTGCGAGGGCTGCCCCCGCTTCTTTTACCTTTTCCGTGCCGCCGCGCAAAATTTTTTCGAGAATCGAATAATCGTCACTTTCAGGATAACAAACGATGTTGAGGGCTGCAACCGGTTCCCCGCCCATCGCGTAAATATCGCTGAGCGCATTTGCCGCTGCAATTTGTCCGAAAAGTTCGGGATCGGTTACCATAGGCGGAAAAAAATCCAAGGTTTGCACGATAGCAAGTTCATCACTCATTTTGATGACGGCCGCGTCGTCGGAGCTGTCAAAGCCGACCAGCATGCCCGGATACGGCGTTTTAGGCAGTTTTTTTAAAATTGCGCTTAAGGTGCCCGCTCCTATTTTCGCATTACAGCCGCCGCATACAAAAAGCGAATCCTTATTTTCAGCCACGGTTTTCCTCCGCATAAGTGGTATTTATTGTGTAATCTTTATATATATTTAAAAACTTGTCAAGAGGTGTATAATGGAAAAAAAAACGCGGTTCCGCACCGCTTTAAGCTGTGCGGAACCTCGGCAGGTCGGCGTCTTTAGTGTATCGTGAGCCGGTTTTTATCGGGTTCGTTTTTTAGTTAAATTTCCGTTAAACGCAATCTTCAAAACTTCTTCGATATGTTCTACAGGATAAAAACGGATACCCTTTTTTATGTGCACAGGTATTTCATTTAAGTCACGCATATTGGCCTTTGGAATGATGATCTCTTTTATGCCGTTTCTGCGGGCTGCAATGGTTTTTTCCTTTAAGCCGCCGATGGCCAAGACCTGTCCGGTAAGCGACAGTTCACCTGTCATCGCAAGTTTCGGTTTTATGGTCTTACTCGAAAAAAGTGATAAAAAGGCCGTGGCTATCGTTATGCCTGCTGACGGGCCGTCCTTGGGCGTTGCGCCTTCGGGCAGGTGCAGGTGGATAATATTTTTTTCAAACCAGTCCTCTTTTTTTATGTCGTGCTGCGCCGCATACATACGCGTCCACGACAAGGCGATTCCTGCCGACTCTTTCATAACATCGCCTGCCTGCCCGGTCATCTTGAATGCGGGCTTTCCCGGCATACTCGCCGATTCTATAAGCAGGGTATCGCCGCCCATCGATGTCCACGCAAGCCCAATGGCGGTTCCGGGAACGTCGGCCTTTTTTACATCATCGTCCCTAAAAATCGGTTTTCCCAAAATCTTTTCCAAATCATCTTTTGACGGTTCGAAGGGCTTACCCGTTTCTCTTTTTCCCGAAACGAATTCGGAAGCGAGTTTTCTGTGAATCTTATCCAGCTGTTTTTCAAAGTTGCGGACGCCCGCTTCCCGTGCATAGGAATTGGCAATATATAAAAGTATATCTTTATTGTAGATGACCTGCTTTTTTTCCAAGCCGTTGTTTTTCAAACTTTTGGGAATAAGGTGTTTTTTTGCAATTTCTACCTTTTCCGAATCTATGTAACCTGAAAGTTTTATGACCTCGGTTCTGTCCAACAGCGGGCGGGGAATGGAGTCGGGCGTATTTGCCGTCAGAATAAAAACGATGTTAGATAAATCGAAGGGCAGGTCAAGATAATGGTCGCGGAAATTGATGTTTTGTTCGGGATCCAAAACTTCCAGCAATGCACTTGAAGGATCGCCTTGATAGCTTTGCCCCATCTTATCAATTTCGTCGATCATAAATACGGGCGAATTGGTTTTTACGACCTTTAAGCCTTGAAGAATCTTTCCGGGCATAGCTCCGATGTAGGTTCTGCGGTGCCCCTTTATTTCAGCCTCGTCCCGCATACCGCCTACCGAAAACCTGAAAAAAGGTTTATTCATAGCACGGGCAATGGACATACCGATACTCGTTTTTCCAACCCCCGGCGGTCCGACTAAAAGGATAATCGACCCTTTTGTATCTTTTTTTAATTTTCTGACCGAAAGGTATTCTATAATTCTGGTTTTGACATCCTCAAGACCATAGTGGTCCTTGTCTAGGATTTTTTCCGCCTTTGCCAAGTCGTATTCAGGCGTTTCGGCCGAATTCCACGGCAGCGTCAAAATAGTTTCGAGGTAGTTGCGCGTTACAATATACTCGGAAGAATAGGGGTCGAGCATTTTGAATTTTTCGAACTCGGAGGAAACGGTTTCTTTTATTTCGCCTTTAAAGCCGAATTGTTCGATCAGTTTTGCAAACCGTTCTTCCTCTTTTATTTTGGGATCGGTGCTTAAACCCAGTTCTTCTTTTATCGATTTTAGTTCTTCGCGCAAAAAATATTCGCGTTGATTTTTTTCGACACGGGTATTTAAATCGTCTTGTATTTTACGCTGAACTTGCAGCAGCTCCTGTTCCTTTTTTATATGAACAAAAACCGTTTCCATTCTTTTTTTTACATTTACCGTTTCGAGAACCTTTTGCTGATCCTCTTTGGAAATATTCAGAATGCTTGCAATAAAGTCGGCTATCTTTCCCGGATGATCGATGTTAATCATATTAAGCCGCATTTCTTCGGAAAAAAGCGGATTGTTTTCGGAAAGCTGTTTCATTTCGCTTATCAGTGCCCGTGTTAAGGCCTTTACTTCTTCGCTTTTTTCTTCTTCGTCTTCAATATATTGTACGGCCGCCGCGACGGGATTCGTTTCGTTTACGATTTTGCGTATTTTAAAACGCTTTTGTGTTGCGATAAATACGTTTACGCCGCCGTCGGGCAGGTTGATCTTTCTGACGATTTTTGCAACGCAGCCGACCTTGTACAGATCTTTTGCAGCGGGGGTTTCCGCCTTGTTTTTGACCATACAAAGGCCGATAAAGCCGTCGCCCGAATAGGCTTCCTCCACCGATTTTACGTCTTCTGGAACGTTAATTAAAATGGGCGTAAAAATTCCGGGAAAAATGGGCCTGCCTGTCAGGGGGATTATATTCAGCTTTTGCGGAAGCAATTTTTCTATGGGTACGATTTCTTTTGTTTCTGCCATACCCTATAATATCTTCATTATCCGAAAAAAAGTCAATCAGCCGGCATCTTGTGTTATCGCACAAATTCCACAGTTTCCGTGCGCACTTTTGATGCAGGCGTTTCGGCAGGGTATCCGAGTGCCGATATGCCGCACACGATATGGTTCGGGGGAATATTAAAAGAATCAAGAACTTTCCGTATTTTCGGTTCGCCGCATTTGCCCCGCAGCTGATTTATCCAAACCGAGCCGAGTCCCAGCGAATGGGCGGCCAGATAAATGTTTTGAATCGCCACGGATGAATCGTACACGCCGAATCCGTCGTTTTCGTCAAAACTGATGATGATCAAGGCGTCGCAATCGAACATTCTATAATTTTGAACGTCGATCGTTTCGGCGACAGCCCGTGCGAGCTGTTGTATTTTTTCCCTGTTTTGTACGACGGTAAATTTGCGCGCCGTCTTTTAAGGCCGTGGCCTCTTAGGGGAGGAACGGCACTTTTTCGGATAAAAGTTCCTTTCCTCCCCTATACCCCCTCCTTTCTTCAAAAGAACCGCTTAAGGGTTCCACCCTTAAGAATCCCGGCTATACAACTGAAAACTGTATATTTAGTAATACCTCCTTGCATATGTGAGCAATTCTTCAGAATTGCGAACTTAAAACTGGACATATGCGAGTTCCGCGAAGCACTTCGCGGAACTCGACGTTGAAGCGAGCGGCGCTATTTGAGCCGTAAGCTTCAACCAACCTCCTTGAATTAGGGAAGGAAAGACAAAACCCGTTTGACGGCACGGACGGATTTCCGTCCCGCAAAAGGGCTGCCTCGAAGCTTCGCCGGCCGAAACCGCGTTGCGACGTTTTGCGAAGCAAAACTCGTCGTGGAAACACGAGATACCCTTTGTACCGCGTGTTTCCACCCTTGTGCAGATTCTTTTGCGGGGTGTCCATGTCCCGCCCCTTGCGCTCTTCCGTAGGAAAAGCTGCTAAAAAAGGTACGTCCTGTACCTTTTTTAGCTTCGAGTATTTTTGCTTGCGCAAAAAACTCGACGGTCTATACAGCTGAAAGCTGTATATTTAATAGTATCTTTATGCTCCGCACACGGATGTGCGTTGAAGCTCCATATAATCGGTTTTGGGCTGTGCTCAAAACCGGGACATAAAAGACAAGAAACTTTGCTTTCACGGCGATTTAGATTTGACTGTTTCATCCTTTTCCCAACAATCCTTCCAATAACCATAGTCATTGAGCTTAAAGACATTTCGAAAAGAATAATACACCTCATTGTAACCGCAGA
>CAUTPO010000017.1:0-22851 GCA_963540475.1 uncultured Treponema sp.
ATCAACAACCCCGACGCGAGCGTCGGGGTATTAAACCCTCCGCACGAATAAACCACCTTTATATTTCGACTAAAGCGGCTCCGCTTTTTCTGTCTTTCACCGAAAGGTCCAGCCAGCTTTCTTCGATGCGGACGGCAGCCCCGTTCGGCAGTTTTTTTAATTTTGCAGAAGAAGAATTTCTTTCCTGAAAGAGTAAAAAGCCTTTTTCGGAACAGGCGTACCGGCCGATACGCCCGCCGTCTATGCGGATAAGGTCAGAGGTTATGCGCGCCGTACAGCCCACGCTTTTTTTTGCAGAATTTGCAGTACCGGCTGTCTTTGAAGAATCACCTGAAGGCGTTATGCAATATAAAAATGAAACGGCAGCCCGCTGTTTTTCAAGGCCCGCGCCGTGCGATAATTCCGCAAGTTTTTCGGGAACATCGTTTGCTGCAAAAGCAAAATGGCACCATTTGCCCTTGGCGTGCGGCAGCGCGTCATAGCCGTCAAGCCGGAAATTCCGTATGCCGGGAATGGGGCATACGCCGTTATGCGGGCACGGCGCCGACATGGAACAGCCGCGTTTTAACAGCCGGCTCCGCAAGGCCGAAACGAATTCTCCCGACAGGGGAATCCCCGGTTCTACGATACATATTCGCCCCCCGCCGTTTGCGGAAGCCAAAACAGTCTGCGCAGCCTTTTCCGCTTCTTTTTGAACCGTTACTGCCGAATCCCAAAAAATCTCATTGAACATATTCGCCGCAAAAAAAAGATCCGCTTTTTTCTTTAAGGGCATTCCGAAAGCCCCTTTTATTTTCGTTATCTTCCAGTTACGGCACTCCCCGCCTTTTTCGGTAAACCTGCAAAGCGAGTCGAAAATCTTTTCTCCCGCCGAAAGAGCCTTTGCGGAAATATCGATGCAGTACCATTCCAGTTTTTTTTGCCGCAATTCCGGCTTTGCAATCCAAAAGGCGCAGGCCGCAGTCAAGGGTCCTGCTCCGAAGTCCGCAATTACATCGCCGTCGCTTAAATCGAAAAAAATATTTTTTACGAGTTTTGAAAGCCGTACCAAATTCCACCACATATAATAGTGAATATAAGCGCTTAGTTTTGCAGGATTGTTCAGGTAATCGGTTTTGCGCGAACCTCTTTCATCCGTAAGTTCGTGGAACAATATTCTAATTTCTTTTGGTAAAACGCTTTCCTGTTTTTTCGTCAACCTAAGCGCCTCTTTTACAATTGTACCGAAAGAATTTAAAAGTGCCGCAGTTTGCCCGTCAAGCTCTGCAAAAAGGGCGGGGCCGCAGACTTCAAGTTTGACGGGTTTTGTTTTTTTTCTTTTTTCCGGTTTGAAAAAAGTGCCTTCCGCACTTTCTCCGAATTTCTTTTTTGCACGGCTTTGCTTTTTTTCTTTTTTTTCCTTTTTATCCGGTGCAGTTTTTCCGCTTTTCGGTTTTACGAATTTTCCGTAAAAGGGCTCTTCTTGTTTTGTCATTATTTTCTCCCATAAAACAGTGTTAAAAGAATCGGCGGAGCGTGAAACTCCGTTTCCGTAAAAGAATTTATAAGCGGATAGTAAATACCAAAAAAACTGCAAGCGCACTTTTGCAACGGCGGCACATTCAAAGCAGCAGGCGAAAGAAACTAAAACCTCTTTGCGGTTTGATAAAAACCGTATCCGTTTCCTAAGTTTTTACTTCCGCCTGAAACACCGGTATGCCGGCCGTGTGCAGCCGCTTTTTATTGCAGCTTTTGTTTAAGCGCATTAATTTGCTGCCGGGTAAGGCCGACCGTTTTCATAAGATAGTTTTCCGTAACGGTTTTTAAGTTGGCGTCGGTAACGGCCTTGCCGCCGTTCATTTTTACAAACATATCGGTAATTATTTTTGCAATGACCGCATATCGTGCATCGGTTTTTTTGACACCGAAGTAATTCACATACGACATCATATAATCGTCGGCAACCTGCTGCACGCCAGCTCCCATCAGAGCTTCGAGTATGGCGGCAACCATACCTGCTCGGTCCTTGCCTTCATTGCAGTGGACATAAAACGGGCCTTCGTGCTGCCCCATAAAAATCAGCCCGTCTTTCAGTTTTGCGATAAATACGGGGTCGTTAAAATCGATTCCCATATTGAGGGGGATAACCTTACCGTTTTGTACCAACTGCTGGTAATAAGGCGCGGCAGACAAAAAAGGCGCCATACTTTCACTGCTGTCTGCAAGATTGATGACAGTCTTGATTCTAGCTTCTTCGACGAGTCTTGCCGCATACGGGGAGCGGGCATCCCCGAGTACCGGATTGCAGCCCCTGTAAAGCCGATCGGGCGCAATGGAACCCGCCTTAACGGTGCGGAAATTTGCAAACACCTCATCGGATGCATAGTCTTCACGCTTTTCGGACTTTACCAAATGACGCATTTCGTATTCTTGTAAATAGGCTCCCTTTTTGGCAAGGAAAAGCATTACCGAAGTTCCCTCGGCCGCACCCGTTTTGCCGCTGCAATTGTCGTAACTCATTGCAACGGCCGCAAACCCGTGCGAAATTCTAACCAGATATTTGCCCCTATCAACATCGCTATAGGCTGCAACAAAGGGCGCCGTTACGATCTTTTCTCCGAGTTTTACCGTCAGCAGATCGCCGAGTTCATAGCCCTTTTCTTTCAGCTCCGCTTCGGTAATATCCGTTGTAAGATTGCCGTACTTATCGACCGAAGAAACGGTTCCCTGCAGCGGTTCGTAAGCCGCCTCTCGTGAATGCGCCCTGTTCACAGTTGCGCACGACATCAGCACAAAAAGACCGGCCAGTACCGCAGCCGACAGACTCATAAAACGTTTGTAAATCATAATACCTCCAAAATGAAGCCCTGCGCAAAAAGGAGTGCGCCGGATTCTTCTTTATCAGTATATACGATAACACGGCAAGAAACAAGGCGGATGAAAAGCCGGTATCAGGACTTTAGTACAGGAAGATTCAGCCGGCAATTTTAATGGGTAATACGGTTTATGGTTGTATATTAAACCTGTTCGGAAACTTCAGTTTCTGAACAGGTTACCTTAAAATGCGATGTTCTAAATCGTGCTATTTGCGCGATTTAGAACTCGTAGACCTGTTCGATAACGGAGTTATCGAACAGGTCTATTCTATATAATGGTAAGCCTGTTTTTGCAAGCAGCTCCAGACGAAATTCGGCCTCCCGTTGAATAGCTGCTTAAAAAGATGGCCGGAAAGTTTTAACCGTAAGTATTGACCACCGCAAAAAAAACATATATAGTATACCCGATTTATGAGAAGCAATACGGTTCCCGTAAAAATACAAAGTCCTATTTCCGCAGAACACGCCCTTGAGGTTATACTTGAAGCCCTGCACGAGCTGGTAAATTACGAACTCGCTGTGGTCATGGGCTTTGAAAGCAGGGATACGCTCAGGGTGCGCAAGGCTATCGGCCCCCTTTATTCCAAGGCACTGGATAATTTTACCATAAATCTTAGTACCCGTAAGGACATTGCCCGCATTTTAGCGAAGCGGCAGGCTCATCTTTTTGACGAAAACACCCCCCATGTCGATACCTATGACGAAATTATGGAAATGCCTGCGAACCACTCCTGTCTGGTCGCCCCGCTCTATGTCGGCGATACGGCAATAGGAATGATGACACTTGACCACCGTATATGTTCACAGTTCACGCCCGAAATTGTCCGCTTTATTTCCACAATTTCAAAACTGATTTCAGTCGCCCTTGTGCAAACGGAGGCCTCCCAATCCCTCGTAAAAAAGACCGAGTCCCTCTTACTCGAAAGAAACGCCCTACTCCATTCTTCGGCGGCGCTTTTTAAAGATATGGTCGGCTCCTCCCGCGCGTGGAGCACCGTTTTGGATTCCATAAAACTGGTGGCCGCCTCCGACGCTCCTGTTTTAATTTCAGGCGAAACGGGCACCGGCAAAGAACAGGCAGCGCGGACGATTCATAACCTGTCGCATCGTGCGGAAAAGCCCTTTATTCCCGTCAACTGTTCGGCGCTGGTCCAAAGTTTAGCCGAAAGCGAACTGTTCGGACACGAAAAGGGCGCCTTTTCCGGAGCGGCTGGTTTACGAAAGGGGCGCTTCGAACTTGCGGACGGCGGCACTCTTTTTTTGGACGAGGTCGGCGATCTGCCCTTTGACCTTCAGCCCAAACTGCTGCGCGTATTACAGGACGGAAAGTTCGAGCGGGTCGGCGGCGAAAAATCCATTTCGGCGGATGTCAGAATAATAGCAGCAACAAACGTCAACTTAGCCGAGGCCGTGACCAAGGGCAAATTCAGAGAGGATCTGTTATACCGGCTCGACGTTTTTCCGCTTAATCTTCCGCCCCTGCGGGAACGAGACGGAGATACGGCTCTTTTGGCCGAACACTTTATAGGCGAAATACGTAAAAGACCGGGCTTTGAAAATACCGTGCTTTCAAAAAGCGCAATAGAAAGGCTGATGAATTTGCCGTGGCACGGTAACGTCCGCGAATTAAAGAATGTGGTAGAAAGGGCTGTCATCTTGGCTCAAGGGCGGGAGATATATGCCGAACACTTGGTGCCGGGAACACGGGAGCGGTATGTGCAAAGTATCCATAGCCCTGAAACAGCTGCCGCTACGGGCAAACCGAAAGAACTACCCGCCCCGATAGAAGCAGCACCGCAAAAACCGCTGACCTTTGACGAGGCTCAGATACAGGCGATAAAGGCGGCGCTGGAAGCATCAAACGGCAAAATTTACGGCAAAGATGGGGCTGCCGCGCTTTTGGGGCTCAAACCCAGCACCCTGCAAAGCAAGATGAAAAAACTCGGCATCGGGTAGCTGTTTTACCTGTTTTACCGCCCGCCTTATTAATACACCTGTTCGGCAACGAAGTTATCGAACAGGTGTATTATAGGACCAGATATTCGGGTTTGGAGCTTATCCATTCGTATCGTCTTCGATATATCTTTTAAATATACTCTTTTATTGATATTCAAAAGACTATCTCGTTTAAAAGCCTCTTTTTATTTGTACAGACATTAAATGGAGACGATATTCAAAACCGCCCACACAAGTCTCCGTATTATCATTCATACATATCTGCCGAAGGCCGGTTTTATAAGCCCAAAACTTTTTGTTTAAAAAGTTCATTTTCGTTTGAAAGATTCTCAAAAGTATCAAAAGCAGAAATTATCCCCTTATCAATAAATAAAACCTTATCGGCAGATTTAATCGAAGAAATACGGTGTGCAATACTAAGCAGGATTCTGTTTTTTAAAAACGGTTTTAATGATTTCACCAGCTCAAATTCATTTTCGGAATCCAAACTCGACTGTGCTTCATCAAAAATGATAACAGGGCTTCCTTTTAAAACGGCGCGGGCGATGGAAAGACGTTGACGTTGTCCGCCCGATATTTTTAATGCACGCTCTCCGATTTCTGTATCATATCCTTTTTCGAAACCTTCTATAAAACCGGCAGCTTGTGCAATTTCTGCGGCAGATCTTATTTCTTCAAGAGAGGCATTAGGGTTTCCCATTTTTATATTCTCTGCAATCGTCGTGTTAAACAGATACGTATTTTGACTGACAGAAGCCAATATACTGCGCCATGATTCTAACGTATATGTTTTTATATCTTTTCCGTTGATTAGGATTCTGCCTTTATCTGGATCAATATAGCGTTGCAGCAAATGCGCAATCGTCGATTTACCGGCTCCCGACTCGCCGCATATAGCAACCGTTTCTCCTCTGTCGATCGTAAAACTCATATTTTTAATTTGTATTTCGGAAGACATTGGATAAGAAAAAGTAACATTTTCAAAGGTAATTGATTTTATTTCTTCATTAAAAATTTCTGTGCCCGTATCTTCAACCTGAATCGGCAAATTCAATAAGGTAAATACGCGTTCCGCAGCAGCAAACAAACTCGAGAACTGACTTGCCATATTCGTAAATTTTCCAAGCGATACAAAAATAATACCACTTAAACTCGAAATAACAGGAATCCAAACAGAAGCAAGTACATTATACGAATATAACACAAAAGAAATTATTAAGGCACAAATCAACATCAAAGAGCCAACTAAAAAATAGTACATTGTTTCAAATGATCTTCTGCCTGCATCAGCCTTTTTATCATAATCATATTTTGTTACCTTATCAAAAAAACGCTTTTGAAAAACATCCCGGCAGTTAAAACTCAATATTTCTTTCATACCCTGTATAATGTCCATCACCGCACTTGAAAGGGCGCCGAATGATTCACGTACGCGTTTTCCATCAAGCTGTGATCTTTTTTCGAAAATAAGCGGGCCGAGTAAATACAATGTAATCCAGATAAAAGTATTTATTACAAATAAAAAATGAATATAAGCCGTAAAAATAAGTAAAACCAGAACAAGAACAAGGGCTGCAATAAAAATATTTACGGTATGAGCATAAAACCATTCCATTAAATTCAAATCGTTCGATGCAATGGAAGTCATTTCAGCAGTCGTCATACTGCTTTTAAAAGACGGAAGAGCCTGTTCCAAGCGATTATAAATACAGGCTCTTAGTCTGTAAATAATTCTATATGCGATATCATGTTCCGTCCACATATTTGCATATCCGAATATTGCATGAATAATCGAGCATATAATCAAGATAAAAAATATAAATCCGTAATTTAATACTTGTCTTGAGATAACAGCACCAACAGTAAACGAAATTAAAAACATATTTATGATAGGCAGCAGCTCATATAAAATACAAATCAAGGTATTGATAAACATATAAAAACGCAAACCCTTTAAATACCTAAGTAAAGAAAACAAGGTTTTTATTCTTTGCAATTCCATTTATCTAGTTCCTTATTTTTGATTACGAATTAATTCGGTATATTCGGGACTGCAAGAAAGTAATTCTCGATGAGTACCCGAGCAAATAATTTTACCGTTTTTCATCATATAAATAACATCCGCCTTTTCTACCGTCGAAAGTCTGTGAGCAATTACCAGCACGGTTTTACCTTTTATCAATGTATTGATACTGTTTTGAATTGCCGTCTGATTTTTTTCATCTAAACTTGAAGTTGCTTCATCAAAAATTAAAATAGACGCATCTTTTAAAAAACAACGGGCAATAGCAACTCTTTGTTTTTCTCCGCCTGAAAGACGAGATCCCTTTTCTCCAAGCATTGTATCAAGTCCTTCGGGCAAATTTGCCAAAACATTTTTCAGGTTTGCTTTTTCTATTGCCTCATATAATTCCGAATCGACGGCAGTCGGCTTTGCCATTTGTAAATTTTCCCTAAAACTACCATTAAAAATATATGGTTCCTGCCATACAGCCCCTATTTTGGAATACCAGTTTGAAACCGTCGTACCGCTCAGCCCCTCCTCTTCATCATAAATTTTTCCTGATGTGTACGGATAAAGACCTGCGATGACGGAAGCCAGTGTCGATTTTCCTTCCCCCGATTTTCCGATTAATGCGTTTACAGTGCCCGGCCTTAATTCCAACGAAATGGAATCCAAAACTTTGACATTGCCGTAAGAAAAAGAAAGGTTTTCGACACATAGATATTTTTTATTGCCGTCAATTTGAAAATTCTGCCGCCACACTACAGCGGGTTCCGATAAAATTTCAAATATTTTTGAAGAGGCGGCAACACCGTTATATCCCAAATGCCAGGCGTTCATCAATGCATATACGGGGGTAAAACAACTTCGTGTCAAAAATAGAATCAGTAAAAGATGTATTGTCTGTAATTCACCCCTTGAAGCCAGAAAAGCAGCATACCCGATGGAAATAACCGAACCCAAGTCGGCAGATAATTCGAAAAGAAAATTCTCTATCGTCGTAATTTTCATATTATTCATCGTTTTTCTATGAATGGTTTTTGCAAGTTTTTCCATTTCTTTTCTTTTTATACTGCATGCTTTTAAATTCTTTAACGTTGCCATACCTTGCAAGTTATCCAAAAAATCAGAACCGAACTTTGCGTACTCGTTCCAAACTTCATCGCCAGTACTCCACAAATATTTATAGGTAAACACGGGCAATACCAAAACTCCCAGCATTCCCACAAAGGCACAAAACGCAATACTTATTTTAATAAATGCAATATAAATAAGGGTTCCGGTTGACACAAATAATACGGTTGCCAAATAGGGAATATACGTGGAATAATACGGAGCAAGAGCCTCAACCCTGTCCAATACGGCGACCGTTGCATCTCCGGTCCGCTGATCGTTTAAATATATAAGTCCCAAGTCCGTCAATTTATTTAAAAGTCGCGTTCGTATCAACTTTTTTATATTTTCTTCGCAAGTTGCCGTAATAAGATGCGCCGGTCTTTTTAAAACAGCTTGAATAATTATACAACATATAAACAATAAAAAATAATGTAAAAATAATCCGGAACAATTTATCAATGCAGAAATCATTTTCGAAATATAAAAAGCTTGCGCAATGGAAACAAAAAATACAAAACAGGTAATAACTGTTACGTGCATTATATTTTTTCTTGCTCCCTTTGAAAGCCCTATCAGTTTTTTATTGACAAACATATATACCTCCCATAAAAATATTTTACAGAGATCATCAGAGCCTTACGACTTTGTTCTGCAAGGAAATTTTTTTATCGCATCCGCCAAAGCGGACAGCAAATCAAAGCCCGAAAAGTATTTTTTCAAGCACTTTTTGAAAAAAACGCATACAATAATGCGGTGTTCGATTAAAAATATACAGTTGTGTACATTTTTAATCTTAGAGTTTACGACAAGCGCAAACTCTCAAAGTAGGAAACCACTGTTATCCGTGGCAAGGCAGAAAATATACGCCATGTATATTTTTAATCAGAGCGTTTTGCAACAGTAAAACGCTCAAAGCTATAACCGTCGGCATATATGCCTTAACTCGACAGATAAATACTGAGGCCAAGTTTCTGCCGATCTGTTTGTCATACCTCCTAAACAGATTCATTTATGATAATACGCTTGGAATTTTTGTTTGATTTTACTGCATAGGCATCGACATTGAATACATCTTTTAACATTTGTGAAGTTAAAATATTTTCCGGTATACCCTCAGCAATTATCTTGCCCTTGTTCATTACATATATAAAATCGCAATATTCAAGTGCAATATTCAAATCATGAAAAACAGCAAGCACTGTCTTGTTCAGTTTTTTGATGAGTTTCATCAAATGCCACTGGTAAAAAATATCCAAATGATTGGTAGGCTCATCCAAAATAAGAATATCCGTTTCCTGAGCAAGAGAACGGGCCATAAGAATGCGCTGTTTTTCTCCACCTGATAGAGTAGAAAAATATTGCTCCGCATATTCCGCCATATCGACATACTCAAGCGCTTGTCTTGCAATTTCAACATCCCTTTTTGAATACCCTTGATGGATTTTTTTATGCGGTGCTCGTCCCATAAGCACTATCTGTAAATTCGTATAATCGAATACCGAAGTATTTTCCTGCCGCATGACCGTCATTTCCGCAGCAGTTTCTTTTATGGACATCGTACATATATCTTTTTGATTTATGAATATCTTTGCTCTATCGACAGGGTAAATTCTGTAAATATGTTTCAACAGTGTCGTTTTACCGGAACCGTTAGGACCGATAATACCGATAAAGCTTCCTTTGTCCACGCTCAAACTGACTGATGACAATATATGTTTATTACGAATCGAAAAACTTAAATCATGAACACCGATTTTTTCCATTTCCCGTTATAGCCTTTTGTATTTATTTTGTCTGTAAATAAGATAGATAAAAAATGGTCCGCCGAAAAAAGCGGAAAAAATTCCTACCGAAAATTCACGAGGCGCCAAAAGAGTTCTCGACAAGATATCCATCCAAGCTAAAAAAATTCCGCCTACAATAAATGAAAGAGCAAACAGCTTCCTGTGATCAGCACCGAAGATTATTCGTACCGTATGAGGGATAATAAATCCGACAAAACCTATCAATCCGCTTGAAGAAATTAAGGTTCCAACCAAAATAGAAACACTTACAATTATAAAACGCCTCATACGTTTTATATTCATTCCAAGTGTAACGGCAGTTTCTTCACCAAGTGACAATAAATTAAAACGGTTGCCCATAATACTGAAAACTATCATAATCACAAGCGATACCGCTATCGGAAACGCTATATTTCCCCATCGAGCAGAAGCAAGAGAGCCCCACATCCACATTGCAGCGCTTGTCATAATATATGCATTGGGGAGCATCGTCAAAATAAAATGACTCATCGCATTCAATACGACAGAAACAGCCATACCCGTCAGCACCAATCGGTTTGTCGACTCCACACTGCCATTCATTCCCAAAGAATAAACCAGCACCATAGACAGAAGCGCTCCTGCAAAAGCAAAAGAAGGAATAATAATACCTGCAGCAGCACTTGTCCCGAAAAGCAAAAAGGCCGCCGTAACCATAGCGGACGCACCACTCGACACCCCCAAAATATACGGATCTGCAAGAATATTTTGCGTAAGAGCCTGCATAGCACAACCTCCGATAGCAAGACCTCCGCCAACTGCCAAAGCCAATAACATCCGCGGCATACGCATATTCCAGAGAATAATAACTTCACTTGCAATAAACGAATCCGAACTGAATCCGATTATTTTACCGATAATTATTTTAAGTGCGTCGACAAAATTGATTTTTACCGAACCAAATTTCACACCTGCAACTACAGTGATAACGGCAAAAAGACCGATTATAAAAATTGTCAAACCTAATCCGGTTTTACTTAATTCTCCCTCCGATTTACTCTTTTTCATAAGCGCTCCATTTAATTCCCGTATATTCCGAATGCAAAAAACAAATACCTATCCACGGGTTTTGTATAGGGCATTTTAAGCAGTTTATTTAAACAATGCAGGATGCAGTTTTTTAGCAATGGTTTCTATCGCATCGGCATTATGCAGACTTGGAAAATATTCCACACCGGAGAGTATAATATAATTTTTATTTTTAACGGCAGTAACTTCTGCAAGTTCGGAAACACTTTCCAGATAAGCAATTTTTTCTTTTGCTTCATTGTCGCGGAAGTATTCCACTATAATTATGTACTCGGGGTTCCGCGTCAAAATCTGTTCAATTGTTGCAATGTCGAAATCTTTATCAAAATCGGCAAAGATATTTCTAGCTCCGGCCAATGTAACAAGATTATTTTGAAACCCTATACCTCCGGGCGTCATAATTCCAGCCTTATCCTGATAATCGAAAATAAAAACATCGACGGGGGCTTCGTTTACAAGTTTTTCCCGAACGGTATCAAGCCGTTTCTTATATTCATCGATAACTTCTTTAGCCCTTTTTTCGACTTTAAATATTTTCCCTAAATTTTCCAAATCGTGATAAACCGATTCGACGGAAGCATTTTTTTCATACGTTCCTTCCGGCACATATACATTAATATTGTTTTCTTTAAATGTCTGTATAGGCGCAATATAGTCATCATTAAGATGATAGGAAAGACAATATACCATATCGGCATTCAAAGACAGTATGGTTTCAAAGCCGGGAACTTCGCCGCTTCTTCCTGATGGCAGTACCTGAATATTTTCGATACTCTTATAAAGCTGCGGATAGCAATCATTGGGTGTATACATACAGGCAGTCAACCCCACAATTTTATCGGACAGCCCCAGCTTTGCCATCACCTCCGCATTTTCATATCCTACAACGACAACTCTTTCGGGAACTTTGCCATATTCGGATATCTCACCCATATTCTTAATAACAACCGTATCCTTTGCCTGCTCCCGATTCATCATTTCGCTGTTATCTTTTTTTTCTTTCGTGCAGCTTAAAAAGACAAACAAAACCGATGTTACCGTAAAAAATAAAACAATATTTTTTTTCATTCCGATTCTCCCATAAAGATATTTTGAATGGATTATTAAATCCTGAAAAATATTTTTTCACGTACGTTAAAAAAAGCGTATACAATATTCATAGATTAAAATGCACACCCGTGTATATTTTTAATCTTAGAGTTTTACAACAGCAAAACTCTCAAAAACTATAACTGCCGGCATCCGGCAGATAAACAATATGATCCGTGGACTGAATTGTTTATCGCATTATCATAAAAATAAAAGTTCCGAATTTTGTCCGATGCACAAACACCGCCAAGTAGTCTTTTTTGCCTTTTTGCATAATTTTACGGACAGATGTTAATTGAGGGTTTCAAACTCCCCTACCGTACCTGACAGTATATAGTTCTTTCCGAAATATGTCAACCTTTACAAAGATTTTTTTGACGGTTTTGAGCATTATATAGATGCCGCCTATCTTTTACCGTTTCTTCATTAAAATTGCTACTTTTTTCAAGTACGAAAATCAGTTTTTAAAAATTATATGAGTGTTGAATAGTTTTTATGGTGTTTTTAGAAGGAATTGCAGTTTTTTAAATCTTTTTACCATTTCGGAGCAGGTTACCTTGAAACACGATTTTGAACCCGTACACCTGTTCGGCAACGAAGTTATCGAACAGGTGTATTTATAGGGCTGTTTGTGTTTTTTTGCCGGGTGTTTCAATTCACAGCATAATCGCCCCGGAGCCGAATACTTGTAATTTAATCGAATTTAATCTTCTTTGTAACAATATTTCAGATTATACAGGCCCGGCTTAAACTGCGTTACGCCTTTTAAGCGTTTGTTTATAAAAATATTGTATGTTTGGTTTGCATAGGGGGCAATACAGCAGTCTTCTGCAAGCAGGATTTCTTCCGCCCGCCTATAACTTTCCAGATTAGTTTGAAAATCGGACGAGCTTTTTGCCTTTGCAACCAACTCGTTGTATTCGCCGTTTTCCCAGCCCATGGGAACAATTTTGTTTCCCGGTAAAAACAGATCAAGGTAGCGGTACGGCGCATCGAGCCCCCCGGCCCACGATTTAAAGCCGATCTGGTAGTCCAATGTCCTGTTTCTACTTTTAAAAACAGTCGGTTCGGCCTTATCGATTGTGACGGAAACACCCAGCTTTTTGATTAAGGTTTGCTGCAAATACTCATCGAATTTGGAGCTTTCGTTTGCAGGAATCATAATGGAAATAGAGGCGTCCGCAGGGTTTTCAGGACCGCCCGTTTCTTTTAAGCCTTCCAAAAATAGCTGCTTGGGATCGCCGGCTTGTTCAATCAGCTTTTTTATGGGTTCGCCTGCAAGTTCCCGATAATTGCGCCCGTCGAGTTCCGTTGCAAGGGAAACAAAGCCGTACGCAGGCTTGTACACGCCGTCGAATAAATCGCGGCATATTTCTTCCCGATCCAGACAGGCGGAAACGGCCTTGCGTATTTTTTTGTTGGCAAACAGTTTATCTTTTTGGTTCATAAAGATGTACATAACGCGGCTATCCGTGCCGGTAAGGTAGTCGAGGTGTTTTTCAGCCTTAAGTCTGTTTATCCAGCTGATGGAATAGGCCCGTGCAATATCGACGGTACCGTTTGTCAGTTCACCGAGGACGGCATTTTCTTCGTTGATGATTTTAAATGTCAGCTGCGGCGTTTTGACGTTTTCCGCATTCCAGAATTTTTCGTTTTTTACCAGTTCGATTGCGCTATTGTGCACCCAGTTTTTTATTTTGAATGCCCCGCAGCACACGGTCGCGGACGCTTCGCTCCCGTATGCAGTACCGAGTTTGCCGATCAGGTCTTCGCGCTGGGGCGGAATATTAGCCGCAAATTCGTCCATATTTTTAACGGGATGTTCCGTCGTAATTTTTAAGGTTCTCTCGTCGACAGCTTCAATTCCGATGGTCTTGTAATCCGCCTGCCCCCTTAACACGGCCTGTGCGTTTTTGATGTAATCGTAGTACATCGCCATGGGCGAAGCCGATTCTTTGTTGAGAATGCGCCGTATGGCATACACAAAGTCACCGGCGGTGATTTTTACGCCGTCTTCCCAAAAAGCCTCCCGCAAATAAAAGGTCCATTCGGTAAAATCGTCGTTCGATTCCCATTTTTCCGCAAGGCCGGGAAGAATAATCCGCCTGCCGTTACTATCTGTTTGAAGATTGGTTAAATGCTCATTTATGTAGTCGAGAATGATAAACGAATATCGGTCTGAAGCCTTTGCCGCGTCTAAAACGGCCGGTTCCGCCCCGAGCGCCGCCGTAACGGACAAACCTTCCTTCAACGTGTTTTTTCGGCCGCCGCACGAAAAAAGAACCAGCGCAGCGCATACCGCCGAAATACGGAAAACGGTTTTTGCTTTCATATCAAGCCTCCGTTTCGCATCGTATCGAAAATCGGTAAAAACATCAAGATCAAAAGAAGTCTAAAACGGTTTTTCGGCATCGGGCGGCGGCCGGCTGTATCAGTTTCCTGCAAAAAAGACTTATTTGTCTTCCAGCTGCCTGAGGACCTTTTCGTTTTCGAGCGTCTTCGGAATGTCCGCATAAATTTCAGGCTCGAATACGGAACGCGGTTTTACGATGTTCTGGATATTCGCGTAGGCCAAGTTAACCGGCTGCGAACGGATCATCGTTTCACGGTTTCGGCTTAGCGCATCCCATGCACGGGATGATTCACCGAAAAGGGCGATAGCTCGGCCGTTTTTCTTCGAATCGCCGTTTTGTACCGCAATTCTGTTTAAAACGACGCCCAGATTGTTCGAGGTGTGCATATAATCTTCCACAAAGGCTGCATGATCGGGTCGCGTCTGCGGGAAAATAATGCCCTTTCTACGGCGCTCCGCTTCCAAGAGCTCCATAAGCCGCTCGAAATAGGTTTGAGACGCAAAATAGTTTCCGCGTTTGAATAATACATTGCCGAACCCGTACAAGAGGTTCCTGTCGTTGGGTTTGTCGGCATAGGCCAGCGTCATCGCTTTCATCGCTTCGATGTAATTTTCTTTTTTGTAGTGAATATAGCCCATTTTGTACTGAACTGAGGGTGTGTCGTTTAATTCCCTGACCGCATTTTCATACGCGTCGAGGGCTGAATCGTAGTCGTAATCGTCGGCGGCGTTGCGCGAGATAAAGTACAAAATGTCGCCGTAGTCCTCGTACAGTTTTCCGACCGTTTCGCTCGGATAAATCAGTTTTTGGGCGGTGTAATCGCCGTATTTGCTCAAAGCCTTTGCAAAAACTTCCTGCGCCTCGTTGTAGCGTTTCTCCTCGGAAAGGAGCTCTCCGTACAGACGCATTGAATCGAGCTGTCTGACGAGGCGGCGCGGCGTCATTTTGCCGCTGTTTTCGTACAGGCCGATAGCGGCTTCCAAATACTGTTTAGCGGCCTCGGGTTTTCGGTTATGAATAAAAAACCGGCCCATATTGTAGTTGGCTTCGGGGCTTTCGGTATTTTCCTTTATCGCCTTTTCCAAAAGTTCCCTGACGTCCTCGATACTTGCCCTCAGCATATCCGAATCCGACGGTTTAGGTTCATAGCGTTTTTCCAGAAGATAGCCGCTTAATTCCACCAGATCATCACCGCTTAAGGTTTTGTCCAAAAAGTGATCTTTTAACGGCAGCACCTCCGCCAGATTATCGGTGCGGATAAAATAGCGCATCATTCGGCTTAAAAAGGCATCTTTTTCGCCGTATGTGTTGATAAGAGAAACATAGATTTTTTTTGCGTCGGCATATTTTTCGTTTTGTTCGTCCGCCCAATCAAGGAAGACATCTCCCAAAGCGAGCAGGGCGTCTTCATCGTTTATATGATAATCCAAAACCTCCCTGCGCAGGACTTCTTCGGCCTTTTCGTAGTTACGCAGGTCCTTGCTGAGCATTTCGGCATATTCGATGCCGCCCTCCTTGTCGTGCCTGAAATCGAATAACAGGCGTTTGTACACGGCTTCGGCAGACAAGAACTGCTTTTTTGCGCGGAAAGCGTTGGCGAATTTAAAGTACCATGCCCGTTTTTTCGTGTATCGGCCGGCATCGTCGAAGCGTTTAAGGGCAGCGGCATATTGTCCGCCCTCGATGGCCCCGAAGCCTTCGCGGTAAATTCCTTCGGCGACGGCAGGTTTGTATATGAACTGCCAGCCTAAAAAGGTCAGACTCAAGGCTAATCCTGCAATAACAGCCGTCAAAATAGCTGCGGGCAATATTTTGTGAACAAACCGGTATTTAAAGCTCTTTTTTTGCTGTTCATATTCGTCGTAGGACTTTTTATCGAAGCCCCTGGGAATCGGGATCGATTTTTCCAAAATGCCCTCGAGCTTCGCCGCTATTTTTTTAAGCGGGACGTCGGTTACAATAAGATGAACGATTTCCATCTTGTTAAGTTCCGAATCGTCGCCGTTTACAAGGTAGTCTTCTATTTCGAGCCTTACGTTAAGCGGGAAAGACGATACCCTGTTTATCAGTTTATCGTAGTCCGCCTCGCTTATCGAAAGGGGAATTTTTTCGTCCGAATCGTCACTGTCCGCATCTTTTTTCGTGTCGGGCATCTTGAATTTTTTGTCGGGCGAAAATTGAGTAAAACTTTCGGGAATAGAGAATTCGTCCATTCCGCCGCCCATTTCCGTATTCAGGACGTTATCGTCTATGGCAAAGGCCGTATGTTCGTCCAAGGCGGGCATATCGCTTTCGTTAATCGTCATTCCCTCTTTCGGTCCGGCACCGCCTTCGTTCGGGGCCGAAAGGTCGACACCGGCACTCGGGTCTTCCGTAGGCGGAGCGTCATCGGTTTCGGGGCTCAAATCGAAACCTGCCGGCTCGTCAAAGCCGTCCACGTCGGCTTCACCGCCTTTTGTTTCAGGGGGCGGATCAAAGTCCGTAGGCTCCTCAAGACCGTCCAAACCGGTATCCTCGTTTTCTATTCCGTTTGTTTCAGGAGCCGCTTCTTCGGGCGGCAGGTCTGCAATATCCGGTACCGAATCGGGCATATCAAACCCGTCCAAATCCGCAAAGGCATCCGGCAGGTCTTTGCTTTCCGTTTGTGTAGGTTCTGAGCCGGAAGAAACCGCTTCGGGGAATTCTACCGTATCCATCGTTTCGATATCGGGGCGTTTTTCGGCCGGCTCATCTTTATCTTTGTCCGAGCCGTTTTCGCCAAGGGAACTTTCACCTTCGTCCATATTTCCGAAGTCCGGTGTCTCGGGTATATCGAAGTCGAAATTTTCCGCGGGCGCCTCATTTTCGAACTCCACTGTGAACGGCTCATCTACATCGCCGATCGTTTCGATGTCGGGTAAATCCGTATTCGAAAGCACGTCTTCGGGAGCGGCTGTATTTTCCATACTTTGCGGTTCGGATGGAGAAAAATCGGGAATGTCTATGTCGAAATCGGGGAAATCCGCCGCCTCTTGTTCAGGTTTGTTCTGTGCGTCTTCCGCCATATCGTTAAGGCCTGTAAGCAGGGCATCAGGCGCATTCGCCTCCCCGCTGCCCGTATCTTCGGTTTTCGGGCCTTGTCCGTCTTCCAAATCGAAGCCTGAAAGTATGTCGTCAAAGGCATTTGGTACGTTAAAATCGCCGGTATTACTGTTTTTGGAAGCGGTGCCGCTCATCGTTTCATCGAGCGGTTCGGTAAATAACGGCACCTCGTTGTCGGGAAGCGGTTCATCCGAAGCGGACGCCATCATATCATCGTATTGTGCATCGGCCCGGCCGTCATCCGGCGAAGGAGCAGGCTCAGCTTTTTCCGTAGAGGCGGGAGTCTGTGCTTCATCCGTGCCGTTTAAGGCCTTTTCCCGTGCAGGTTCCGGAGTGCCGAAGGCATCGTTTTCGTCCGTATCGGCAGGTTCGGGCAGATCGCCGAAGTCCATATCTACCGAATCCGTTAAGTCGGGAAGATCGAAATCGGGCATTTCAAAGTCCGCGGCGGACATATTATCCGAAAGGTCGGGCAAATCCCCCATGTCGGGCAAAACATCGTCCCCGCTGCCGTCCGCAGAGAATTCAGGCAGATCAAAATCCGCAGTATCCGTCCCTGTTTCCGAAAGGGCAAAATCGTCCGTTCCGTCCATGTTATCGATTTCAGCGTCGTCGGGCGCCTCGCCTATTTCGGGTTGTATATTGTCCAACAAATTATCTATGTCTATATCCGGAATAGGAGTGTCCTTGGGCAGGGGAAGTTCTTCGTATTTTTCACCCCATTGGGCCGTTATATTCGGTTCATCGGCGATTTTGCGAAGTTCTGTTGTAAATTGTTCAAGTTCTTTTATTCCGGGCATATTCTAAGCGATACCTCTCACAATATTTTCGGTATATTTTTTGACCGACTTTATAAATAAATCGTCTTAATTTATATCATAAAAGGCGTGTTTATGTAAGCCGTCTGTTAAGGAAAGACAGGGGCTTTAGGCCAAGGTTACGACGGTTTTGCCGCTGCCGCCGTCTTCGGGGACTGCGAAACGGAAGTCTTTTACAAACCGGCTTTGTTGTAAAAGCGCATGGGTTAGCTGCCGCAATATTCCATCGCCCTTGCCGTGAATAACCGCGAATTCCGTAAGACCGTGCACAAGGGCGGCGTCCATCTGATCGCGCAGCCGTTTTTCCGCTTCTTCTGCACGCAGTCCCAAAAGCTTGAGTTCAAGAGCGGGACGCAGGTTCGGGGAACCCGTTTCGTCGGGAATAATGCTGACGGCAGGTTTTGAAAGCTGCGGGGCGGTTTGATTGGCGGCAGCTTCCAGTTCTTCGGCCGGAACCGCAACTTTCAGGTTATCGATTGCAACCAGCCATCGTCCCTTTTTATCCTTACGTATAATTTCGCCCGTACGCCGATAAGTTTTTACGTATACCCGCATTCCCGCCGTAAAAAGCTGTTCCGCCCCGCCTTTTGCAGCGCCGTCCTGTCCGCCGGCCCTCGTTTCTTTCAGCCGCTCCCGTTCGGTATTGACGTCCGCGTGTTCGGCTTCGAGTTCCGTTTTAAATTCGTCTATCCATTGTTTTACGGCCAGCGTTTTTGCTCGGGTCAGTTCGCCCTCCCGCAGCTCCCGCACGAGGTTTTCAAGCGATTTCCGTTTTTCGTCAAAGAACAGATCAAGCCGTTTTATGCCCTCGCTTCGCAACTCCAGTTCTTTTTGCCGCAGTTTCAGTTCCCGTAAGTCGGTCTTCCGCCGATCTTCGCGCAGGCGGTATTCTTCTTCCTCTTTCCGTATTTCAAATTCGTTTAAGTCCTCGTGTTTTTGAATAAGGCCTTTGATAAGGCCCGAAACGTCCGCTTTGCCGCCGTCTAAGTATCCGCGGGCTTTTTCGATAAGGGCTTCGGGTAGACCGTTCCGCCGTGCGATTTCGAGGGCATGGCTTTCGCCGGGAACGCCCATCAGTATCTTGTAGGTAGGACTTAAGGTGTTTTCGTTGAATTCGACCGAGGCATTGACGCAGCGGCTTTTACCGTAGCCGTAGTTTTTAAGGGCCCCGTGGTGGGTCGTAACAAATACGAAAGCCCCTTTTTCCGCAAGTTCGTCCAAAACGGCCATCGAGATGGCACAGCCTTCCTGCGGGTCGGTGCCGCTGCCCAATTCGTCCAGTACGATAAGGCTCTCTGCATCCGCCTTAGCAACGATTTCCGCGACGTTTTTCATGTGGGCCGAAAAGGTCGAAAGGGACTGATCGAGGGATTGTTCGTCGCCGATGTCGCAGGCGATAAAGCCGAAATACGGCAGACACGTGCGTTCTGCGGCGGGAACGGGCCAGCCGGTCTGGTTTATGAGCGCAAATAAGGCGGCCGTTTTAAGACTGACGGTTTTACCGCCCGTGTTCGGGCCGGTTATGATTAGTACCCGATCGTCCTTTGACAGCTTTAAGTCGATGGGGACGGCCGCCGCGCCCAGTAAGGGATGGCGCGCCCGATGCAGGTAAAACGAGGTGTCCCCCGACGGCAGGGCGGCGTATACGCAGCCTTCGGCCCTGCCCCACTGCGCCGCAGCCGAAATACAGTCAAGCCGTGTCAGGGCGGCGCAGGCGGTTTTAAGCTGCGGGACGTATTCTGCTATTCTTTTAGTCAGTTCCTGCAAAAGCCGCAGCAACTCCCGCTCGTATTCCGCATGGGCGGCCGCCAGCTCATTGTTTTTGATGACGACGGCCTCCGGTTCAAGGTAAAAGCTTTGCCCCGACTGCGAATACTCGTGTATGATACCCGGCAGCCTGCCTTTAAAATTAGAGCGCACTGCAATAACTTGCCGCCCGTTTTTGACCGTCGGCAGATTGGATTGCAGCATCGGCCGAAGCGAATCGTCGGTAAAATAACTGCGCATCGTTTTTTCGATGTCTTCTTCGATTTTCCGTATCTTGTTTTTAACGGCCCTGAGCGTAGGCAGGTCTTGAATCACGCCGTCTTCATCGATGAACGCAAAAATCAGCGCCCGCAAAGCCTGCATATCGGGCATGTGTTGAACGAACGATACGATTGTATTCGCGGCGATTGCGTGTGTATCCCCGTCCCCGCACAGGCTTTGAGCCCATTCGTGCAGGCCGCAGACGGCCTTTGCCGAAAGCCCCGCCGAATACACGCCTTCGATACTTAAAACGGCGCCTGCAACTTCTATGCCGTTTAAAAAGGGCAGAAGGGGCGGCCGGTATTTGAGGGGCGGGGCATTATGCGCTTTGAGCAGGGCCGAAAAATCGGCGCCATATCTTTTTTCTTCTTCTATTTTTGCCGTATCAGTCAGGGGCCGCTTATGCAGGCATTCGTTTTTTCCCTCATCCGTGACGCAGTATGCGGCAATTTTCTCGCAGATTTTGCCGAACTGCAATATGCCGAGGCTGTGTTCCGTCATCAATATTCTCCCCTTGTCAGTTCTTCCGTTTCCTCTTTCATAAGAAGCCAGGATTCATACCGGTCTCGATGAATTTCTCCTTTTTCAAGAGCATGCAGCACGGCGCAGCCTTTTTCGTGTTTGTGCGAACACGAAAGGCCGAATTTACACCGGCCAACGAGGTGTTCCATTTCGGGAAAGTACAGGATAATTTCTTCATGCGGGATGCCCCACAGCGAAAAATGCCGTATACCGGGCGTGTCTATGATACCGATCGGCCCGTCCCCGCCTGAGGCAAGGCTGCCGATTTCGAATAATTCGCCTTGAGTAGTCGTATGTGTTCCCCGGTCGTATTTAAAGGAAACGGCGGCGGTTTTAAGGTTCAGTTCTGGTGCAAGCGCGTTTAAGATGCTGGATTTACCCGCTCCCGACTGGCCGACGGCCGCTGCGGTCAGACCTTTTAAGAGCGTTTTCAATTCGCCGACACCGTCTCCTGTCTTTGCCGACATACAAAGGACGCGGAAGCCGAGCCTGTGCCAATCGGCGATACGCGCTTTTGCTTCTTCAAAAAGGCCGAGGTCCGTCTTGTTGATAACGATTAAAACGGGAATATGTTCGCGGGCAGCCTGTACAAGAATCCGGTCGGCAAAACGGGGCCGAAAGGGCGGGTTTGCTGCCGAAATAATGCACAGCAAGAGGTCGATGTTGGCGGCTAAAAGCTGCGGTGCATTAAGTTTTTGGTTCCGCCTGATAAAGGCGTTTTTGCGCGGTACAAGGCCGGTAATCAGTCCCGCCCCGTCATCGTGTACATCTTTTTCAAGCTCGACCACATCGCCTGCGGCAAGCGGATTGTAATACCCCTCGCAGTCTTTTAGCTTTTTTCCCTTTATTCCGCACAGGCGGCTCTTACCGTCTGCACATTTTACGGTAAAGGAATTGTTCGTCCCTTTTAAAATACGGCCGTTCATACCAAAAACTCCAAACGCAGACCGAAAAGCGCCGCATAGCGGGCATATTTTTTTTCGGTTTCGGCCGTTTTTGGGGAGGTGATATAGAACGTGTTGGCACCGCCTGTGCCGCACTCGTGTACCGGCGAGAGCGTCAGGGCTCGGTTTACCACTCCCTCAAGCGAATCCGTAATGCGTATGCGTTCCTTGCATTCTTTTATAAAGGTGTCCCGCAGATGCAAAAAATGAGTACAGCCGAGTATGGCGGTATCCGCCCCGACCGACTCGAAAAACTCTATTGCAGGATACACGGCCGCCGCTTTTTCCGATTCGCAGGCAGTCAACAAATCGTCTTCTATCCGTTTTACGAGTAGGGAATCCGCCCGCATAAAAAAGCGGCAGCCTTCGCCGAATTGCTCTATCAGCCGCTGGGTGTAAATATCGTTGACGGTCCGTTCCGTTGCAAGCAGTGCGATTTTTTTGTTTTTGCTAAAAGAGGCGGCGGGCTTGATTGCTGGAACCGTTCCTACAAAGGGCACGGCGAATGTTTTGCGCAAATGCTCCAAGGCAGAAACCGAGATCGTATTACAGGCGATGATGACGATTTCAGGATTAAGCCGTGACAGTATTGTTTCGGTAACGCCGGCTGCAAACCGTACCACATCGTCCAATCTTTTTTCGCCGTAAGGGAAATGGGCCGTGTCGGCAATGTAGGCGCAGGAGGCTTTAGGATACAGGTCCCGCAGCCGTTTTAGGTATGGCAGACCGCCTATCCCGGAATCCAAAAAAGCGTATTGAATTGAGCTCTCTTTATCCATAAGGCTTTCCAGTATACCCGTTTTTTTAAAACGCCGCAATGGCAGATACGGCAGCGAAACAGGGCTTTATTTCAATAAACCGGTGAGGGACAGCAAATAACCGCTTGATAGACACGGCCTTCAGTATAGAAAATAACGGATAGATAAACAACAACCCCGACGCAGAGTGTAGCCGAGAAACGGCAGGTATAAAACCCTCCGCACGAATAACGGGCCGTTCTCCGGCTTTATCGATACAAAGCGCATCTCCCGCTCAAAACGGCAACACATTCTATAAAGAAAATTCCGGTTTGGGGCGGATAGGAACTTTGATAAGAATATAAATTGATTTCGTACAAAGGAAGAAAATACGGCCGGCTTACTTTAAAAAATAGCACAATGCATTTTTCGCCGTCTTTAAGGGCATCTCTAAAAACCTTGTTGGATTTTTAGAGATGCCCGACGAGTTTTTC
>CAUTPO010000018.1:0-22349 GCA_963540475.1 uncultured Treponema sp.
TGCGATGTTATAAATCGTGCTATTTGTGCGATTTATAACTCGTCGATCTATTCGACAACGCAGTTATCGAACAGGTCTAATATAGTTTTGCAGACGGTATTATTATCGCCTGTAAAGTTTTTCTTAAGGAGTTTTTTTCATGAAGAAAAGAAGTAATGAAGTAAGCGGATTTTTAAAAGGTGTAGAAACGATCGGAAACAAACTTCCGCATCCTGCCGTCATCTTTTTAATCCTCAGTATCGCTGTTGTCGTTATTTCCGCATTTGCCGCAGCTTTCGGAAAACCCGTTACTTACTTTGATGCGCGTCAAGGTAAGGAGGTTACCATTCAGGCTCTCTCGCTTTTAAACCTGAACGGGTTACGGTATATCTTAAACAGTGCCACAAAAAACTTTACGGATTTTGCGCCGTTAGGTACCGTCTTGGTTGCCATGCTCGGTGTCGGCGTTGCGGAATGGACGGGCCTTATCAACACGACCCTCAAAAAAATGCTTTCGCGGGTTCATCCGCGGCTATTGACGGCGGTGGTCGTTTTCGCAGGCGTTATGAGCAACATCGCCTCCGACGCGGGCTACGTCGTGGTTATTCCGCTGGGAGCAATCGTTTTTGCCAATGCGGGCAGGCATCCGCTGGCAGGACTTGCAGCTGCCTTTGCAGGCGTTTCAGGCGGTTTTTCCGCAAACCTTATTTTGGGTACAACGGATCCGCTTCTTACGGGTATTACGATCGAGGCTATCCATAATGCCGGGTTGGACATTCCGATAGATTCCACCTGTAACTGGTTTTTTATGGCCGCTTCCACGGTATTACTGACCGTCGTCGGAACCTTTGTTACCGAAAAAATAGTAGAAAAGAATTTGGGCGAATATAAGGGTTCGTACCAGCACGACAACCTGCCCGTTACCGAAACGGAAGAAAAGGGATTAAAGCTCGCAGGAATTTCGGTTTTAATCTTTACGGTTATACTGGCAATAGGAATGTTCGGCCTGCCGCGGCTGCCCTTTTTGGCCGTCTTAAAAGAAGTGAACCCCAAGACGGGAAGCGCCGATTTAAGTGCCTTTATGAACAGAGGTCTTTTGCCCATCATTTTACTGGCCTTTTTGATCCCGGGTTTGGTGTACGGCAAAAAAACGAATAAGATAAAAAATTCGCACGACCTTGTAAAAGGCATGAGCATTGCGATGAGTTCTATGGGCGGCTACCTTGTTTTAAGCTTTTTTGCATCCCAATTCGTCAACTATTTCGGTAAAACGAATCTCGGCATTATCATTTCCGTAAACGGTGCAAACTTTTTGCAAAGCATTGGGTTTACGGGGCTTCCGCTCATAATTTCGTTTGTCATTATTTCGGCATTCTTGAATCTGTTTATGGGCTCGGCTTCCGCAAAATGGGCCATTATGGCGCCTATCTTTGTTCCGATGATGGTTAACCTCGGCCTATCGCCTGCCCTGACGCAGGTAGCGTACAGAATCGGCGATTCGAGTACCAACCTGATAACGCCGCTAATGCCGTATTTTGCGATGATCGTCGTCTTTATGAAAAAATATGATGAGGATTCCGGCCTTGGAACCCTGATTTCCGTGATGCTGCCGTATTCGATTGCCTTCCTGCTTTCGTGGATCGTACTTATGATCGTGTGGTACATGTTCGGAATGCCGCTGGGCCCTGCCGCCTTTATTCATATCTGATACATGGTACCTGTCCGCGCAGGAACGATACCGGTTTTGTAACTGCGAAAAACCGCCGGCCGTTCCGGTGCGGGTAAAGGTAAAACAGTACCGATAAACAAAAAAGAGGATACCCTTTTTTCAAGGGAATCCTCTTTTTTTTGCAAAGCCGTTTTAAGCGGAAAAATGCGCCGGTTTTCGTTCGGGCAAACGGTAACACGGGCTGATTCGGATTGCATAGTTTTGCCTGTCCGCTTCCCGCAGGCGGCCTTAACCGGTAACACACCGGCAAAAAACAAAGCGCAGTTTAAATCTTGAAGCGGGCTACTTCCTGCGTCAAATCTTCGATACTGTTTTTATTCTTCTGCGTAATCTCGTTAACTTCCTGCACTGCATTATCGATCTGCATTGCGCCTGACGCCATTTCATTCATACTGTCACTGATAAGGCGTGTCAACCCGTCGAGTTTATGCATATCCCCGGCCATCCGCTCCCCGCCTTTGAGCATATCTTCGGAGCCGCTTTTTACTGCTTCCGTTGCCGCATTGATATTTTTAACGGCCTGTAAAATTTCGCGGTTCGAGTTTTCCTGCTCCTTCATCGACGATAAAATCCGCGCTTCCTGTACCGTCAACCCATTTACCAACTCGTACACCTTATCGAAGGTCTTTTCAGCACCGCTGCCAGCAATGCTTATCTGTTCGATAATGTGAAGCGACTCCTTTATCACCTCGCCGATCTGTTTTCCCTGCACATTCGACTCCTCAGCGAGTTTTCGGATCTCGTCGGCAACGACGGCAAAGCCCTTGCCCGACTCGCCTGCATGCGCCGCCTCAATCGCGGCGTTCATCGCGAGCAAATTGGTCTGACTTGCGATGTTTTGAATAACCTGACTAGCCTCAAGGAGCGAGCCCGACCGTTCGGCTATTTGGGCTACGATTTCGTTTGCCGAGCGGGCACCCTTTTTACCGTTTAAAGTTTGCTCGTGAGCTTCCTGCATCAGTTTGCTGTTATCTTCGAGCATCTGGGTTACGGAACTGATGTTGGCGGTCATATGTTCAATGGAAGAAGTGGAAAGGGACACGCTTTCGGCCTGCGAAGAAATACTGCCGTCTAAGCAGTTAACCGTTTCGATGATTTGGTCAATGGCCGCCGCCGTCGCCGTTACCATCGAGGCCTGTTTTGCCGTCTGCTGCTTTACGCCTTCGATATTTGAATTTATTTGGTGCACGGCGCTGGCTGTTTCGCTCATATCGACCGAAAGGTTTTGCCCGATAGAGGCCAAAAATTCGGAGCTTTTTTTGATCGTCAAAATCAAAGACCGCATATTTGCCAACGTATCGTTAAAATCGGCGGCCATCTTTCCAATCTCGTTCTTTGCGTTTATTTCCATCTGCCGTGTAAGGTCGCCCTGCCCGAGATACGAAAAGGTCTTCGAAACCGTGATAATCGGCCGTATGACCGTAATATTTATATTGAAAATAAATGCGATAACCGAAAAGACTGCCACAGTCAAAAATATCAGCGAAATGATTATATACGAATCTAATATTTTGTTTTCTCCCGCAACGGCAGCATTCGTCCGTGTATCAAGCCGGCGGAAAAAAGTGCTTATCGGCTGCATAATCTTAGCCGTTTCCGCATGATACGCCTCGTCATGCACCACCCGTATGGCAAAATTTGTGACCGTTTCTTCAGGCTGTATCGAAGCGGGTCCTTGCACGTATCGTTGCCGCCGTATGCTTTCCATCGCCTGTCTTTCCAAATCGGACAAGTGAACCGAAAGACTGCTTGCTGTATTTAACAGGGCCAGTTCTTCGGCAGTACAGCCTAATTCCTTTAAAAGCTCCGTCCTGCCGACGGTTCTACCCGGGAACAATTGTGCATTAACGCTTTTCGGCCGTGGAATTTCCCCGTTTTGCCACTTCGTAATGGTAAGATATTCTTCAAGATAGGTATTGCTCTTCGTGATAATATACAGTCTGCATAATCGGGTTAAATCTTGGGAAGATTGGGCAATTTCATCGGCAGCAAGCATAAGGCGCTCTTTTTCCTGCTGAACCCTGCTCAACTCCGCCTTTTGCCGCTTTAACAACAGGAGCATACAAAAGGTCCCGGTAAGAAGCATAACGGTAAAAAGTGCTTGAAGAATAAATTGTTTCATTAAGGACTGTGTGTTAAATTTTTCGGGGGGGGGGGGGGTAATATACGTATTTTTACTATTCATGTCAAGTCTCCTTGTAAATTTTATAATTTCTTTACAATTATACAGTACATCATAAAATACTGCAAGTGTATAAATACGGTTTTTGGGTGAATTTCTTTTAAGATAGCAAGGTAAAAAAATAGTTCCATTTTCAGGTAATTTTAGAGAAAATGGAGGCAAGAAAAACAATAAGAAAAAGAGTAATTTACTACTCTTTTTACTACCTTTTTTGATAATAGACCTGTTCGATAACTCCGTTATCGAACAGGTCTATTACATTATAATATCAAAATTATCAAGTCTTCGCATTGCCCCACGTTAAATCTAACCGAAAAAAAAGCTGTTCATCACGTAAAAATCTATAGGTTATAAGCGGCACTTAAATAGCGTACCGCTTATAACCGCGAGTTTCCTCTTGTAAACTCGCATATATATATGTGCATTCACACGCACCAATACGGCCTTGTAGTAAGTTGGTACTTCCTACAAGGCCGTATTTTAAGGAACTCAAAAATAGAAGCCAGAAGAAAGGGGTTTTGCAAAAACCACGGATACACGGGTATTGCAAAAAAATAATAATAAGCATACAATGTACATAAATTAAACCTGTTTAGAAACTTCTGTTTCGAAGCAGGTTACCTTGAAATACGATATTCAAAATCGTGCTATTCTTGCGCAATTTTGAACTCATAAGCCCTATTCGATAACTTCATTATCGAATAGGGCTACTATAGCCGGGCTAAAAAGCAAACAGCACGGAGCCGAATTTCCGATATTCCCGCAACCGTCGAAATTTAAAGGAGTTTATGATTTATGAAAAAAGAGAGAATACAATCCGCCGAATCGGAAAAACAACCCAAAACGGCCAAACGTTTTTCAATACACACAAAACTGATTCTCATCTTCGGAATTTTAATTGCAGTCAGCGCATTCGTACAAGCATTCTTTGCAGTGCGAACGGCACGCAAGGCCGTTACCAAAAAAGTGGAAATCCATCTTAAAGATAAGGCAAACGATACAGCCGTCATCATCGACGAGCGGATCACCTCTTTTTACCGCTTCCTCGAAGGTATCGCACGCATGCCCATTCTGTATACTCCCTCTTACTCGTATGCCGAAAGAATAGCGCGCCTTAAAAAAGAAGCGGCTCTTAATAACAGAATAATCGAATTAAACATTACCACAAAGGACGGGCTGTTTTACACCGCAAGCGGAAATACCGTTCAAGTCAGCGACAGGACATGGTTCCACACGGCCGTTTCGGGTACCAATTTTATTTCCGAACCCTATATCGAACGGGTTACAATAGAAGTTCAGTCCGGTTCCGAAGAAATGCTCAGGGGCGGAGAAGAGGTTGCAAAAGAAATTCACAAATTGGACAATTTAACCCGCGTCATCACGGCCGGTATGAACGAAATGGCCGCAGGCGCCGTAGAAATCAACAATGCAGTTCAGGAAGTAAACGAAATTACACAAAAGAACAAAACCAGCATCGAAAACCTTGCCGCCGAAGTAGGAAAATTCAAAGTCTAAAAACCGGGCATTTTTAAAACTTCCGTTTCGAAAATTCCCGTTATATTTTATTTACCGCCCCGTATCCTAAATCGATACGGGAGACATAAGGAGAAAAAAATGCAGCTGTCAAAAGATTTGATTATGCAATTTAAAAACAATTACGAAAAAGATCCCGCACACAAAACCATTGCAGGAGCGATCGCCCGCACAGGTTTGCAGGAGGCTTCGATTAACAACGAAACTCTCAGAATCCACAATTTTTATTTTTCGAATGAAACAAAGCGCGGAGAAATTACCTCGCAAAAATCCAGCGGACGGTGTTGGATGTTTGCAGCCTTAAACGCAGCGCGCGTTAAAACGATCGAAAAACTCAACATCGATACAATCGAATTTTCTCAAAATTACACCCTTTTTTGGGACAAGCTCGAAAAGTCGAATTATTTTTTGGAAAACATACTGGAGACCCTCGAAGAACCGCTGAACGGCAGACTCCTGGCACACCTTTTAACAAATCCCGTACAGGACGGCGGTCAATGGGATATGTTTTCAGGACTGCTGCGCAAGTACGGAGCCGTACCGAAAGACGTAATGCCGGAAACCTTTCATTCGTCGAATACGCGCGGCCTTGTGTCCGTTTTGACAAAGCGGCTTCGAAAATACGCGCAGCTTTTCCGGAGCGGGTACAAAGACGGAAAGACGGCAAAAGAACTGCGGAAAATGAAAGAGAGCTTTTTATCCGAAGTGTATGCACTTTTAGTAAAGGCCTTAGGCGCGCCGCCTGAACGTTTCGACTTTGAATATAAAGATAAAGACAAAAAATTTCACAAAGATGAAAACCTAAGCCCGCAGGAATTTTTTAAAAAATATATCGGCTGGAACCTTGACGAAAAAATAAGTTTGATAAATGCGCCCACCGCCGATAAGCCGTACGGAAGGGCCTACACGGTAAAATTTTTAGGCACGGTAAAAGAAGCTGCCCCCATCTGCTACATCAATGTTCCGATCGAAGCGCTAAAAGAGGCCGCAATAAAATCGATTACAGCTGGAGAAGCGGTGTGGTTCGGGTGCGACGTAGGTCAAATGTCGGCAAAAAAAGAAGGTATTATGGATATGCACATATATAACTACGATTTAACCGTAGGCCCTCTTCCCGAATTTACGAAGGCCGAACGGCTCGATTACGGCGAAAGTCTTTTAACGCATGCCATGGTATTTACCGGCGTTGACCTCGATTCGAACGGCCGGCCGATCAAATGGCAGGTCGAAAATTCGTGGGGAGACGAAAACGGAAAAAAAGGCATATTTTCGATGAGCGATACATGGTTTGACGAATATAACTATCAGATAATGGTCGATAAAAAATTCGTTGATCCGAAATGGCTTACAGCCCTCGATCAGCCCGTCATACAGCTCGAACCGTGGGATCCGATGGGAGCCCTTGCCCGTATGCAATAAAACACGCACCGATTTCCGTTCCGCACCTTTTGGAACGGAAATCTTGCCAAGGCATATCCGGCAACTCGTACAAAATGTGATACCTCTTTTAACACCGGCATATTTTTATCGGGCAGTTTACGGGGCGGACTTCTTTTTGAAAAAGAGGTTTACAAGGTTTACCGTAATCGGTATCGTGCACACAAGGCCGATACTGCCCGAAACGGCGCGTAAAATTTCTGCCGAAAGAAATTCCAGATTGATTATTTCGGTAAAGCCGTTTGAAAAAATAATAAAAATAAGCAAAACGGGAATAGAGGTGCTGACATAGGCCAAAATCAGCGTATTCGACATTGAACCTATTATGTCCCGCCCTATGTTCATACCCGATTTAACTAGCTGCCGAGCAGAAATTGCAGGATTTATCGAAATTATCTCCCACATAGCAGAGGACACGGACATAGCAACGTCCATAACGGCCCCCATTGCGCCTATCATCATCCCCGCAAACAAAAGCCCCTGATAGTTTATAAAGCGGTGCTGCGGGATAAAGGCCAGCATTTGGGCGTCCTCGTTTCCGAGCCCGCTTAAGCGCAAAATCTTTCCCGCGGCAACGGCAAAGAGCCCCGCAATGATAACCCCGCCTATGGTACCGAGCACGGCCGTGTAGGTCTTTTTGTTGACGCCGCTTATGATAAAAAGGGTCGATACGGCAGAAACGGCGCACACTAGCAGGGCAAGGAAGACAGGATCGACACCTTTCATAATAAAGGGTAAAAAAACGCCGAAAATAAGGGCGACACTTATACCAAGGCTTACCAAGGCCTTAATTCCGTTTTTTTTGCCTACAAGAACAATAGCACAAGCAAAAATAAAAATGATGATATAAACCTTTGTATCCCGCGCCCGTTCGTATATCTTCAAATTATTGATGTTGCCGTCCGCATCTTCATCGAGCTGCAAGATCATTTTTTCGTGCAGTCTAAAAATCAGCTTGTACGGTATCGCAAGTTCGACCGTGTTCCGCACAGTATACACCTCGCCCCTGTGCCGTCCGGTTAGGATTTCAATTTTCAAGTGCTGATAGCGGAAGTCGGATTCGATTGGAATATCAGGCCGGCTTTCCGCCGTATCGTCATAAACGATCTCGATAACACGCGCTTTTACGACAAGGTTTTTCGGGCGGTTCATTTGCAGCTCGTAATAGTCGGCAAGCCCCTTATCCTTGGGGTCAACACCGCCCCCCTTTTGAGCATAAAAAACGGACACGGAAAAAACGGAAAAGAAAATTGCAAGAAAAATTTTTTTTATCATATTAAAAATCGGCAGGGCGCCGCTACAGATTTTGCCGGATTGCTTCGCTTGATGTGCTCTCTCCTCAAAACAGCAGCCTCCATCAGCGGTTATACCGGTAAAAAATCAACATCCCCGACGCGAGCGTCGGGGTATTAAACCCTCCGCACGAATAACATCGCCGCACAAACCGCGAAGTATGTGCTCTAAAAAAAGATAGTGCAGGCAGATTGAGCCCCCTTCATTTCAATACAAAATGCCCGGGTATTAACCCCTCCCCGCACAAACAAAGAAACGCCGATCAACGCACAGCGTAATCGGCGTCTTTGTTACACGTCCTTATTTGGAAATATCTTTGATATAATCCGCTTGTTGAGGAACGATCGTTTTTTCTTTTTTGATTGCGTCGATAAGACAGTCCCGTATCGGAATGTATGTTTCTACTACGTTCGAAGCCTTGCTGAAATCGTATTTATCGCCGCCGGTAAACATAAAATCGTTTACCACTACCTTATAGGTTCTGCTCTCATCCAGCGGAGAACCGTCTGCCAGTGTAATTTTGGTTATGCGGCTTTCGAAGGGTTTGCGGCCGTCATATTCTACTTTTAAGCCCGCAAACTGACCGTCGGTTATATTCGGATTGATGATACCGTGGTCTATGGCTTTTTTGATTTCGGAACCGGGCAGATCGAAGACAACCAAATAATTGTCAAAGGGCATAATTTCGTACAAATCTCCGACGGTAATTTTTCCCTTTGCAAGGGTTCTGCGTAAACCGCCGCCGTTTTGGATCGCGATATCCGCATTACCGGCCTTGCGCTGAACCTCGCTTGCCCAGACGCCCAAAAGCGTATTGCTTCCCTTTTCGCTTCTTTCGTGGGTAAATTCTTGGACTGCCGTACCGATAACCTCGCCCAAGACGGGTTTTAAATCTTCGTCGAATTTAGCGTACAAAGCCTTTCCGCCCTCGTCTTCGATAATATCGCTTTTATAAAGCGCAATTTCGTCAACGGCAGGCTCCACTTTTGCAAGTTTTTTGTCTTCTCCAAAAGTCAGCGACAGCCGTCCGACGGCGCGTCCGTGACAATACGCCTGCACGATGGGCATTCCGTCCGCCGTGCCCCGGACCGTTCTGTGGCTGTGCGCCGATAAAACGGCATCAAGCCCCTTAACCGCTGCAAGATTAACGGCATTACCGGTTATAACCTCGTCTTTTTGGTCGGAATCGATATGGGTCAACGCAATAACCGCATCGGGAGTTCCTTCCTTGGCCTTCCCCGCACGCAAAAAGTCGACCCATTCCTGCGCAGATGCAACGGGATCGGTAAATTCCAAACCGCTTACATGCTGGGCCTTGGTCAAACTGACCGTATCGGGATGAGCGAGGCCGACAAAGGCGATTTTGTACCCGCCTTTCGTGATAATCTTATACGGCCGTGCCCACACAACAGGTTTTTTCGTTTTTTTGTCTATGATATTTGCAGCTAGAAATTCGAATTTGCCGTCTTTTTGCCATTTTACCATGTGGGTAACGCCCCAGTCGAATTCGTGGTTTCCCACTGCGGAAACGGAAACGTTCATTGCCCGCATCATTGCAGAAACGGGGGCCCCATAAGTAAGGTTCGAAATAGCCGTTCCCTGATAGTTATCGCCGCCAGCCACAACAATGGTGTTCGGATTTTCGCGCGCGGCGATCTTGGCATAGGCAATCATCTTTGCCATACCCGCATTTTTACCCTTACCGGGTCGGGTATCCTCCGCTACATTTCCGTGAAAGTCGTTAAAAAGCAGAATATCAACCTGATTCGACGGTGCCTTGACTTCAATCGAAGCATATTGACCCGTTGAAGAATGGGAATCCGTTTCGCAGGATGAAAACAGAATCGAAGCCGCCGTTAAAATGATTAAACAGGCGCCTAAAAAAGAACGATTTTTCTTTTGCATACTCAAAAATCTCCTTCAAATGAATTTGCAGTGTTTTTCATAATGTATCAATAACTTATGAAAAACTCATCGGCGTTGCCGATAAGGCACAGATAAAAATCCGGCAAGATATTTATCCGTCTTTCGTTAAACCCAATCCGACACTTCCGTTTCGGATCAGGTTACCTTGAAATGTAATGTTTAAAATCGCTCTATTTGTGCGACTTTGAACTCGCAGACCTGTCCGGCAACGAAGTTATCGAATAGGCCTATTATACACCAAGAATGATAAAAAGACAATATTTTGTTTCAGGATAAACTAAACCTGTTTAGAAAATTCAGTGTCAAGGCAGGGGCATTTCCGCTCTCGATTTTCAGTTGCGATAAAATTCCATAAGGCCGGATTAGATCAAGATTTATGACAAACATCGCAAATAAGTTTTAAGGAAAACGGCAAGCAGCCTTCACCTTCAAAAAAACGCTTTGCATGTCCCGCCTTCTTGGATATGATACTCATTTCTTTACAGAACAAGCCGAGAGGCTTACAGTTTTTCGAAGTCCCCGACTGCCTTTTCGAGGTTCCCTATTCTATGATCTGTACTTTTAAAAGATTGGTAGAGCCTGCTTTTCCGATAGGAATACCTGCAGTTACGATTACCGTATCTCCCGGTTTTACGTAACCTGCATCCTTCGCTATTTTGGAACATACATCGAACATATTATCCGTCGATTTTATTTTCGGTGCAAGCACGGGGTACACGTCCCAGTCCAAAGACAGCTTTCTCATCACTGCAGGAGATTCGGTAACGACGATGATGGGAACCTTGGGCTTAAATTTGGCGATTGCACGGGGTGTAAGGCCCGATGCGGAAGCCGTTATGATTGCAGCAACTTCCAAGGCGAGCGCCATAGAACAAGTCGCCCGCGAAATGGCGTTTGTAACGGTCGTCTCATGTACCGAAATATTGTCCGTAAACAGTTTATCGTAATTTAAGGTTTTTTCCGTAGTACAGGCTATCGAATGCATCATTGCCACCGTTTCCACCGGATAATCGCCTGCCGCCGTTTCCCCCGAAAGCATTACCGCCGAGGTGCCGTCCAAAATGGCGTTCGCCACGTCGGTTACCTCTGCACGGGTCGGCCGCAGATGGTGCGTCATCGATTCGAGCATTTGGGTTGCAGTAATAACGGGTTTGCCTGCAAAATTGGCCTTTTTAATCAGTATTTTTTGTACGTGCGGAATCCTTTCCGGCTCTATTTCTACGCCCAAATCGCCGCGGGCAACCATCAGTCCGTCTGCAATCTCTAAAATGTCATCGATATTGTCCAGCCCTTCCTGATTTTCGATTTTAGCTATGATTCCGGCCTTGCTCTCGTGTGCTTCCAATATCTTTTTTATCTGCATTATATCGTCGGCATTTTGCGTAAACGAGGCGGCAATAAAATCTATTCCGTTTTTTATACCGAATTCGATGTCGGTTATATCTTTTTCGCTCATATACGGCAAATTGACCTTAATACCGGGAATATTTACGCCCTTTCTACTGCTTAACACGCCCGAATTAACCGCACGGCACCGTACGTCGGCCGCGTTGACGGCCTCGATAACCTTTAACTCCAATAAGCCGTCGTTAATCAAAATTCTGTTTCCGGGCTTAACCTCTTCGGCAATACTTTTATATGAAATACTGCATTCCGAGGCCGTTCCCCTTATATCCCGCGTTGTAAGAAGAAACTCCTGCCCCTTCGTAATCTGAACCGGTTCGTCGAAGAGCCCAAGCCGAATTTCCGGCCCCTTTGTATCCAGCATTATCGCAACCGGCAAATCCAGCGCCTCTCTGACCCTTTTTATGCGGTCTATTCTAATCTGATGTTCCTCGTGGGTACCATGCGAAAAATTAAGCCGGCACACATTCAAGCCGGCCTTAAACATTTGGGAAAGTACTTCCTCCGACTCGGAAGAGGGACCGATCGTACAAACAATTTTGGTTTTTTTCATAAACAGCCTCTTTTTTCTAAGGTGGTTTATGATAGCACAAATGGGAAAAAAAATCAAACCGATTGCGGCCCTTTCAAAAACACTGCCGCACAAAAAGATGTATCGGCCCCGTAAAACGGCACTCTTTTTTAAAGGACTTTTAAAAAGCCGATAAGCCTCTCAAAGGCGCCTTGAAATGTTTTACCTCTCCCCTAAAACCGCTTTCTTTTACCCTGCGTATCAGTTTTTCTGCAAGGGAAACATCTTCGGCGGCAATCAAAACAGTCAGCTTATCGCAGCCTGCAAAGGCATCTTTTTCGATGGCGGTATCGCCGTTTAATATGAGGATCAACAATTTTTTGCAATTCGCAAAGGCTTTTTCTTTTATCAAAGAAACCCGTGCCGGAATGTCGATATAGGGCAGCGAAGAAGCCGTAAAAGCGCCCATACCTATGGACATAAGACCGGTCGGAAGTTTGATATACGACAAATTATTGCATTCGGAAAAGGCAAAATCGCCGATGACGAAAACAGTTTCGGGTATATCGATGAATTTCAGTTTAGCGCACCGTTCAAACATAGCCCTGCCGACGGTTTCAAGGCCCTGCCCCAAGCGGACATCGTACAGGCCGGTACATTTTTTACATACCCGCTCGCCTAAGGCTGCAATTTTTCCCCTCACGCGGATCTTTTCCAAGGCCGGACAGTTTTCAAAGGCCCCGTTTCCGATCTTCATCAGCTGGGCGGGAAGCCTCATTTCCTTAAGCCTATCACACTCGCTAAAAGCCCTAGCACCTATGCTCCTAAGGCTCTCAGGCAATACCGGCATCTCCAGCGCCGCACAGCCGTTAAAGGCTTTATCGCCTATACTCAAAAGCCCCTCTTTTAAGACAAGGGTGTCCAATTTTCCGCAACTTTCAAAGGCACTCTCTCCCACAGAGGTTACGGTCGCAGGTATATCGGCTTTTTTTAATTTTTCGCAGCCTTCAAAAGCATAATCTCCAATAGCTGTTACCCCGTCTTTTACCGTAAGTCCAGTTATCTCTTTGCAGTCCTTAAACGCCTCGGACCCTATCGAAGAAACATAAGAGGGAATCGTAACCTCCTCGCTCGGTTCGGGCTGTCCATCAAAATACCCTTTTATCAAAACCCCTTTTTTATCGATTTTGAAATCGGTAAAAAACGCCGATAACTCTTGTCCCTTATAAGAAACCGTCAGTTTATTCGCCGGGGTAAACCCGTTTTTAAAAACACAGTCAGCTTCAAGAGCCTCCCCATTATACTTGATCGGCCCGAATTCCGCATTTTCGCACGAAATTCGGACGGCTCGGATATCCGCAGCAGAAAGAGCAGTCCCTTTAATCAATAGCCAGCCGGGCGCAGCGGTATCCTTAAAACCCGATAACACCACAGATTCAAGGCGGGCTTCGGTCCCGCCGCTCGCACCCGTATCGGTCGCTGAAGCACTTTGTTTACAACCTGCGAACAACACGGTCGCAGTAAAAACCGTACACAATACAAAAAATGATGATTTCATGAGATTATAACATACATCGCAGTTTCAGGTAACATTTTTCGAAAAAAAGAACCCCGCACGGGGCTCTATGGAGAAGATTAAAATGCTTTCCCCACTACAGGAATGGATAGGCGGAAAGCTCGCCGACGAAACGGCTTTAAACTGAAAACCTTCCGCAGTAAGGATCACATAATGGGCAATGCGGGAATCGAACCTGCGACCCCAAGCGTGTCATGCTTGTACTCTAACCAACTGAGCTAATTGCCCTCAAACTCTTAATTGTTTTCGGAATAATATCAAATTTAGCATTTTACGTCAAGCGGTTTCTTAAGAAGCAATCAGAGAAATCAACCTTTAAAAATACGGACAAGCCCGCCACAGTTTAGATAAAGTTAACAAAACGGCTTGTCTTTTTTTCCGATACCTGCTATACTCAAAGGCATATATTTCATATTCGGGAGGCTCATTATATGAAAAAATGGACAGTAGTTTTGGCCGTCGTATTTATCGCCGCAGCCCTTACCGGCTTGGAAAAATCGAAAATAAAAGACGGAACCTACGAAGGTTCGGGACAAGGCAGAAATGCGGTCATTTTCGTGGAAACGACCTTTAAAGACGGCAAGATAATTGAAGTCAAGGTTGTAGAAGACTCCGAAACACCTTCGTTTTCTCAAAAAGCATTTTCCACATTGATTCCGAAAATCGTAAAAGAAAACAGGGTCGATTTGGATACCGTCGCAGGCGCGACCTTAAGCTCCAAGGGATTATTGGCAGCCGTAAAAAGCTCCATAACCGAAGCGGGCGGAGACGTCAAAAACTTCCAAAAAAAGAAAAAGTAAGAATGTGTGTAAAAACGGTTTTTCAAAAAGCCGTTTTTACGTTCGAAAGGCCCTTAAACCCATACAGCGGTTTTAGGGCTGCAAAACGTCCCTTTCCCGCACAGCTCCGCCCGCCCGTTCAAAACCCCGAAAACGCAACCGATAAACGGTACCTATTTCACTCCTCTGCTTGAACGGGTATTGCCGATCGGCCCGCGATATGGTATAACAAGTATATGAAAATAAAAAAATGTCTGCCCCTTATGTTTTTTATAACCGGCCTGTGCTGTTTTTCTCAGGAAGAACCGCCGACGGTATTACAACAATCAGAAGAATACTTTTTGAGTATCCGCTGGACCGAATCGGAGAACGTAACGGACGAACCGCTGCCCGAGCCTTTCAGGGTACACAATACATCTATTAGTGAGGTATCCGCCTATGCCGACATCAACCTATCCGAAGGGATTTTCCCCTCGCTGGAAGGGATCGGCTTTTTAGACTACTCGGGCATCGATTCTTCGCTTATGCAGTTTTTCGATACCGTTTCGGCAAAAATAAAAGAGCAAAAAATAGAAGAAAGCCTTTGCGTAAAAGAAAAAAGTTTTTTGCCCTTTATGATCAATTTCCGCTTAAAAGAAGTAAGCGGCATAAAAAACATCTTTTTTTCACGGCCCGAATACCGCGGTGCAGGCAGGGCAACCTCAAAACTCCGCTGTGCCCCAAGCGGCGGTTCCGCAGCTTATTTTATAGAAATCATGGCCCTGCGCACAGAAGGAAAATGGCTGATTGAAGCGGCCGACTTTATCGGAGACGACAATGCAGAAACCCCTTAACAGAATCGAATGCGAATATATTTTCAGTTCCTTTGTAAAAGACCGGCCTAACCTGACCGTTTTGTGCAATAACGCATTCCTCCCCCTGCCCAACTCCCGGTACAAAATACAGGAAGAATATGTCTTTTTTAAAACCGATAAAATAAAAAAAGACGATGAATTGAAAGTATATTTTAACCATAAGGGCCGCCCGTTGTATTTTAAAACGGCCGTAGATGAAAAGCAAGGGATTTTATTTTTCGAAATTCCGCAACGGTTTTTTAAAGATGATACGGAAGAAGACTTGTCCATGCCGTTTGTGCGCCTTATATCCGCAAGCGGTTTTAACCTGCGCATCAACAATTTTGAAGATTATTCCGATTACGTGCTTCCCAGAGCGGAAGACGGCGAACTGCCTGCTTTTGCAGAACGCATTGCCGCTGCAGGCGATCTGAAACCTGAGCTCCTGCCTGAAAAACTTCTCACCGTAATGTTCAAGGTTTTACGCGGCAATATCCCCGTCTTCAAACCCTGTGTCCTTTTCACCGATTCGGAATACCTTCTGATATTTTCCGCCGCCGAAAAGGCCTCCCCCCTGTACGGTAAAAGGCCCAGCAAAACGGAACTATGTTTCGACTCCAGAAAGGTCGATTGTTTTGCCGTCTGCGATTCCGTTCACCGCATAGAATCCGAAATGGTAAAAGAAGAATGCTGCCTTATCCTTTTTTCGATTACAGACATTCAGGAAGAAGATAAAAGATATTTGCACGAAAAGGCATACGGAACAAAATACGGCAAACGGTAAAGGGCCATGCCGTTTGCTAAAAACGGTACCGATTGCACGGCAGCCTTGCACACACCGTCCGGTTTAAAAGTTTGAAAAATCCCGCCGCACAGGCGGGCCTTAAAAACGGCTGGCGTACCCAAAATACGGCCCGGCCTACCCGAAACACAGACAGATCGGCCTAAAACACAGGCCGATCTACCCGAAATAAGGAAATACTAAAAAGAAAAGCCTGTTCTCTTTTTGGGATACTTTTTCAGCATGGCGACAGAGTTCCGTTTTTCGCCGAAAATAAAACCGCCGTCCCAATATTCAAGCGCTGCAAACAGGGCGTTTCCGCCGTCGTGCTCGTCGCTAAGTTCGGTCCTAAACGAAACATACGAACCCAAATTCGCAAAATCCTGTTTATGCAGGCACTCCAAGCGCTTTCGGTTAAATTCGTTCCATTTATCGATGTCCTTAAAGCCGACGCCCTCGTCTTCGACGATCAAATGGGCGTGAGTAGAACTAAAATCGTACCACACCTTTACCTTCTTTGCAGGATCGCATTTATTGCCGTGTTTTACGGCATTTTTTATAATTTCGCTTATCTGCTGTTCCAATAGGTTTATGCCCTTAATTTCAAGCGGTGCGGACTGCACAATCAAAAGGGTAAAATACCGTATCTGCCTGTAATCCGAAGGAAATTCTTTATACAACATGCCCGTTTTATCAAACAAAGGGCTCTTTTCGTCAACTCTCAATTCTTTTATCAAATTCATATCGTCCATTTTTAGTCCTCTATTCTTTGCAAGGCCTCTTCCAAACTATTCGTAATCGGAAAATAGCCCATCAGTTTTGTAAGCTCTATAACCTTTTTTACCGACCCGTGAATATTGGTCATATACAGTTTTAAGCTCATTTTTTTTACCGTCGAACAAATGTAAATCAAAGCCCCTATTCCGGAAGAATCTATATAATCGACCTCCTCAAGATTGATTATCATACATTTTATCTGGCGTTCTATCATCTTCATAACCAATTCTTTTAACTTATGAGAATTGTATAAGTCCATTTCTCCGCTCACATCAACGATGTAAACTTCTTTGTTTTTTCGGATTTTAAGTTCCATAAACAGTCTCCTTAACCATCAATCTATTCCTTTATCTTTTTCGGTACCGTTTATTTCGGTTTTATGACCAGTACCGTATGATCGTCCCGTTGCACCGCCTTCCCTAAAAAGGTCTGTATTCCGATTTTTATCTTTTCGGCTACAGCCTTGGACGGCTTATCGGAATTTTCCGCAATCAGCGAAGCCAACCGTTTTACACCGTACGGTTCCCCTGCCGCATTTAAACATTCGACAAGTCCGTCCGTGTACAGCAAGGCGGTATCTCCGTCTTCCAGCGGAATTATTCTGCTTTTATAGCTCGAACGCACGTCCACACCTATGGGGTCCGTTTTTTGCTGAAAGATTTCTATCTTTTTTTCCGCCTTTTTGTATAGCATCATCGCCTGATTTCCCGCGCCGATAAATTCAAGGCTGCGTTTCTTCGGGTCGTAACACAATAACGACACACTCGCAAAATGATCGATGTCGATTTTTCCCGTTATGCCCTTGTTAAGCCAGTCCAAAATGGATTCCGTGCTTTGATTCGTGTTGGTTATAAGATAGAGGATTGCCCTCAGCATAACCATTACAATGGCCGATTGCACGCTTTTTCCCGCAATATCCGCAACGATGATAAACGTACGGTTTTGCTGTATTATCACATCGTAATAATCGCTGCAAATACCCCGTGCCTGCAAAAAATACTCGCCGATATCCAGCGACGGATTTTTTTTTAAGTTTTTAGGCAGCAGTATCTTTTGAATTTTGGAAGCCGTATCGGTTATGTTCTCTATCTCAGCCGATTCGTTTGCATCGTTTACCGTCGCAATCAGGTTTACAATTTCAGCAACATATCCGGAAAACTTTTCTCCCAAATCGACATCGTACGGCTCAAAGGGTTCCTTATCCGCAGATCGGGAAACCGCCGCTATTCCTACCATTCCCCCGCCGGACACCAGCGGAAAAAAGATGCTGCTGCCGTGCTGCAAAAAGGGAGCGTCCCCGTTATCGGGAAGAAGACCGGCCGCCTCTTGCTGCCCGACAAAGATACTTTTGCCGCCCAATGCCGTTTTACCGAATATCGATGTTTCGTTAATCTCGAATTCGGCATGCTTAAAATTAGTGAAAACCCGGTCTTCCTTAGGCGGCACATCATCAGGCAACTTATACGGCGGCGGAAATTTCCCCGTCAGGGCCTTAACGGTAAACACATCGTCAAAACCGTCTGCAACCAAAATGACGGCTCCGTCGGCACAAAGCTCTTCTTTAAAGGCTTCGGCCACGCCGCCGTATACCCCGTCCGCCATATCACCCTTGTTTGTAATAAGGGCGGCGATTTTATGCAAAAGTTTTTGGCTCAATACAATCAGGTTTTCAGCGCGATCTACCTTCTCCGAAGGCAGGTTTTTCAATGCAGCAATATCGGCGGTAAATTTTTCTTCCCGCGCCTCATGCTCTTTTATTTCTGCGGCATAGGCCCGCAGTGCACGGCGCGAATACACCATAAACACAAACGCATTGATAAAAAGTCCCGCATTTAAAAACAAACCGATCTTCGACAAGGCTGCGGCCATCGAGGAACCTATCACAACAAAACCTGCAATGACGCAGGGCTTAATCAGTAACGGAAAAGCGGAACCTTTTCCCTGTTTTTTACCGATTTCAAGCATTTTTATCAGAATAAACATTACGATTATGGTCGACAACGAAAGAGCAGCCGAAGTGTAAAAGTAAAATATGTCGAAATCTTTCATTACGGCAATTTTAACATCAATAACAAATATCGTCAAGATTGATTTACAAAAATACGGTATAAAACGGCTTTTCTCTTTACGGCGTCATTTCCAAAATATGCCGGCTGTACACGTTAATAATCTCCGTTTTTTCAAAGCGGGAAATTCTGCCCGCCGCAGGATCATAAATATGCAGCTGCCCGTGCAGCAAGTATCTGGGTTTAAAAAATTTCATAAAAGGCAAAAAGCACTTAAAACCGCGCGGATCCCGCTCATCGCAATCACCGTCGGGCAACGGCGGAGAATGGGTTACAAGAATGTCCAGCCAGCGGCCGTAGCGTATTTTATTAAGCAGCAGGAGCGGGAACATTTTAAGCAGCTTCCGCTTCATCTGCCCCTCGGTAAACTGATTTTTACCGTCGTTTTGCTTTTTCGCGCCGGAAATGCCCGCAATCAAAACGGTATCAAGTTTATACGTTTTAAACCCGAGATAAACACCGCATGCGCTTTTAAACGTATTGTTTTTTTTGTAGATGTTGATACCGTTTTCGCCGTTTCCTTCCGGTTTTTCGGACATTTCCGGATGATAATGAGTCAGGGCTTTTAGATAATGGCTGCCGAAGACAAAAAAAAGCGGCTTTTTTAAGGAAGATTGAATAAAATCCAAATATTCCATAGGAAGATCTCCGGCCGAAACGACAAAATCGACGTCCTTAAAGCGATCCGCTATGTTTTTGTCGTAAATCACCGGATCTATCTGATCCGAAACGCACAGTATCTTTTTCACTCAAGGCTTCCTAAAAGTTAAACTTAACCTTTTCCAGAATTTTTTCGAGTTTCGGCCGATCGATCAGTTCAAAAGGCCTATTTTCCGCAAATTTAATCGCCTCCTGTGAAAAACTTGAAGAAGTCAGAACATGGGCCGTTACGATCACCTGTTTTTTCATCTCCTCGTGAATTTGGCGCAAAAAGGCCTCGTTTATAACCTCGTTTTCCCGTGAAAAAATCAGTATTTGCGGTTTTTTGCGGGTATTAAGCCATTGCTCCGACCCCTTTTCCACCGCCAAAATGCTGCACCCTATTTTTATCTCTTTGACCGCCTGTACCGGATAATCGAAATGCTGTTCGGTTATACATCTGCACATCTGAAAAAATTCTTCTTTTACGAGGGTCAGATATTCTTTCATGTGATCGTTGGTACGTAAATCGCTGTACTCTTCGAGCTTTTGTGCCACGTCCTTGAATTTGGGTTTTACCGCACTGATGGCCTCCCACTGTTCGATGGCCTTGTCGATATTGCGCTGTTTTTCATAGCACTCGGCCAAAAAATACCGCGAAAACAACACTTCAGGATCGGAGGCCTGTTTCGAGGACTTTACAGCCCGCGAAAATTCGAAAATTGCCTTTTCAAGGCTTCCCGTTTCGACATAACAGCAGCCACGCTCCAAAAAGCACTTTATCCGTATATCCTGTTTGCGAGCAGCCTTTTCGAGGGCCGCAAGTGCATGGGCGTAATCCTTTTTTCCGCGCAAAATTCTTCCGTAATAGTAAAGGCTTTCACTGTTTTCAGGATCCAGCTTTAACGCAACGGCTATAGCCTTTTCGGCTTCCTGTATCTGCTTACCCTTAAACATCAAAAGGCCCAACGAAGCATAGGCCGGGGCGTATCTTGAATCGAGATTGATTGTTTTCTTAAAGTAGGCCATCGCCTGTTCGCTCATATTTTTGCTTTCGTAAAGCTGACCGGCCTTGTAATAATATTTTGGATTTTTTGGATCTTTTTTGTTAAGAAGAATATATTCGTTTAAAGCGTCATCCGGCTGCTGGAACTTTATATACAAATCTGCTATAATGTCCCTGAATTCTATTTCCATAGCGGTATTGTTAAATAAGGCGGTTTTATTCAATGCCTTGAATTCGATAAAGGCCAGATCCGTTTTTTTATCTGCAAGATACGCCTTGCCCAACAAGTAACGGGCTGCGGAATCCCTCGGATTTTTTGCAAGCAGGGCTCTGGCGTCCTTTATAGCGCTGCCGTATTTTCCCGTTTTTAGGTACCTTTGAATTTTGGATATTTTTTTCGGCGATAACACGGATTTTAATAAAAAGGCTATAAGCAAAACCACGGCGCTGCCGAGAATTACTATGAGAATAATCATTTGTTTCGACATGCCTATATAGTATATGTTTTAGGGAGGAATGTCAAATATGAAAATACGACTTTACCGATTTAACGTAAAAAAAGCAGCCTTTTTTCCCGTTTTTTTGCTGTTTTTTCAAGTGCTCCATTGCACGGACTATTTTGAAGAAGGAAAAAAACTGTTGACGGAAGACAAACCGGATGAGGCGGTTACCGCCTTTTTTGCCGCCACTAAAGAAACGGAAGTCCCGCCGTCCATAAATCTGTATCTGGGCGTTTCTTATTTGAGGCTGGGAAAATACAACGAGGCGATCTCGTATCTTGCCCTCGGAAGAAAAACGGATTCGCCTAACTCCTACCTTTATTCCTATAATATGGGGAACATCTATTTTCTTCAAAGCCGCTTCGATGCCTGTGAGCAGGCGTACAACGATGCCATCGCTGCAAACGGACTGTATGCACCGGCCTTTTTGAACAGAGCCAATGCGAGAATCAGGCTTGATAAATACGAGGGTGCTTTACAAGATTATAAAATTTATTTAAACTTGGAACCTGACACCTTACAAAAGGATTCGATCGAAAGACTTATTTCTTTATTGGAAAGCGCCGCGGAAGAAAAGGCCAAATTGAAAGCCTTTACCGAAGCAAAAGCAGCCGCAGAAGAAGCGGAGCGGGCTGCAGCAGATGAAAGATACAAACAGCTCATAGACGAGGTAAGCGCAAGTCTTACCTCCGTCGGCGATGCGGACGCCCTTTCGGCAGGAGCCGAGGATACATTAGATTATACGGAGGAAGACGAACTTGAGTGATTTTCAGAAATTTTTTATAGGTATTCTAAGCGGACTGCTCCTTGCAGCCATCGTCATAGGCGGAATTTTTCTTTTTACCGCCAGAAAAACGGTAACCGGCTATCCGTATGAGGCCGAACGGGAAAAACTGGCAAAGCTGGAAGCGAAAACGGCCGAGTTGGAAGCGGAAATAGAAGCCGCCCGAAAAAAACAAAATGCGGAACAGGAACTGGCCCTGCTTGATGCGGAACGGCTGCTGCAGGCGGAAGAAGCCAATAAAAGCCTGAGCCCTGCAGCCTCGGAAGCGGCCAAAAAAAGGCAGGAAGAAGAACAGGAACGGCGCAAAAAAGCGGAAGAAGCCGTGAGAATAGCCGAAGAAACCCGCAAACGCCAGGACGAGCTTATCAGACAGAAAAGGGCCTTGGAAAATGCCGAAAACCAAAAAAGGACGGAGGCGCCAAACAGAGAAACTGCGGCACAAAGACTTGCCGAAGAAAATGCCCGTATTGCAGCCGAAAAAAAACGCCGGGCGGAACAGGAAGAGGCAAAAAAACGTACCGAAGAACAGGCGCGTCAACAACGCGAACAGGAGGCGGCTGTAAAACAACAGCAGGCTGCAGAACAGCGGGCCGCTGCAGAAAAACGGCGCAAAG
>CAUTPO010000019.1:0-21361 GCA_963540475.1 uncultured Treponema sp.
TAACACGGCTGCACGAAAATGCCTCTCTTTCGAGCTTGCTCGATAACAGAAATATTATCGAAAAACTGTTAAAAAATGCTGCGGTAAAAAAATAGCAGCCCATACCGATTATTGCATTTTAATGTTCCCTCACCCGCTTCCTACGGGCGGTTCAAGCACAATCCGCCTTTGATTCATACGGAGGATTTAATACCTCACGCGAGCGTCGGGGGTGTTGATTGTACAAGGCGGTAATCTGGCAATACCCGCACAAAAAACCTCCCGTAAAACGGGAGGCCTTACAATCGTTATTATATGATGAGCCTAGTGCTCGGGGAAAACCGGCACCGGTGCTCGAACGGGTTCGATGCCCGTGCTCGCACCCCTTCGGCAATTACACGGCAGACGGTATCGCCCGCCGCGTTTACGCCTGCCTGTTACTTTATTTCTTTAGAACTGCCATTTCGTAATTAGCATTTGTAAAGTACGCGGCAATTACCTTGTTTGCATACTGACCGCTTATGGGTACACCATGGCAAATCGTATACTGCTGAATACCTTCAGTTGCCGGAACGGTCATAACCACCCAGTTACCGGTAAACTTACCGTTCTCAACACCGTCTTTAACATCGGTAGCAGAAGCAATGCCATCTTTTAGCCAAGCCATACGAGCCGCATTTGCCGACCCGAAAAAGCCGTTATGGTAGTAGCTTATATACGGCACCTGCTTGTTGTTTTCTTTGCGTACCCCTATTTTAAGATAGGAACCGGGGTTCATATACGTATCAACCGTAGCAATTTTAAAGTCGCTCGTGTCCGGTTTAGCCGTCCCTGTTACCTTTGAGGGTGCAAGATATGCATAGCGCACGCCGTTATTGCTGCCTGAATAATAGCCGATGTGAACACCGTCTTGATCATCGACAACGAGGTCTACATACAGCGGAGCTCCGCTGTCGATAACAACGGCATGGTCTTGCCATTGACTTGTAAATCTATCGGAATCCGTCGGCTCCGTATAACTGCCGGTACCCATATCGCGATAGCTATATATCAACTGTGAATGCGACGCGTCGTACCATACAACGACAGCACGGTTTGTAGAAGTAAGTCCTACGGCTGCATATTGACCGCCCTTATAGGTCGAGCTTTTGTTTGCAATAATTTCGTACCCTTTAGCCGAACCCGAATTTATAGGTTCCGCAGAACCTCCGCTTGGGGAAACGTTATGGCTTATTCCATCAGTAATATCGGATTCAGACTCTACGGTACCATACCGATATTTTATAGGGGCATCATCCACAACATTCTTATCAAAATACACAACGGCAAGCTTTGCAGGATTTGCAGATGTACCGCCTCCCCTAACCGCCATCTTAGGTATTTGCACGCGGTTTACATCGTATACACTCCTCAATTCGTTATCACAGTTTTCGAGGCGACGTTTATTGTTACTTGTACTATAAGCGGAAGAGCCTTCGGATGTTTGAAAAAAAAGTGTGAATGCAGTAGTTTGATTGGATCTGTCCGTATTCGTAGCTCCAAGATACGGGTTCCCACTGTCGTCATAAGCTATAACGGTATTATGGTATTTACTGTAACATCTTTCCCATTCATTATTTTGGGTCCCGTCAATAAGAGAAGATAAGCGCATTGCATTACTGCCGCTACCCATACTTTTTAAGTTACCATACGACATATAGTATTTAGAATTTTTATCCATTACAAATTGCGGACTTTCCAATGCGGCATTGTTGATAAGAGTTTTTGTTTCCCATATAAACAACTTACGCTTTACAGTTAATATGTCATTGTTTACACCGTTTGCCTCAATATTATACGGCTTGCTTACATCGGCCATATTGTTTATGGATTTTCTGCTGCCAACTTGTACAGAAATTTCATCGCTTGTATGAGATGATGCTATCGAAACATTGTTTAAAGTTGTGCCAAGCGATGTTGTGCCAAGCATAACCGTACCGCCAGCAAGATTAAAGCCTTTTATTTTAATCTTTTCGTCGGTTCTGACAGGGTGTTCACCCGTGGAAGCGCGCGAAAAAGCACCCTTAAATACGCCGTCCGTATTCATCAACCTTGTTTCGATATCCGTTATAAACGGCACAATGTTTACGTTTGTTTTCGCTTCGTTTGCATTATAGCCGTACACAAAAACATCTTTTGCTTCTATAGGCACAGCTTCATCAAGCGTTACCTTATTTCCGTCTACACTTGCAAGACGGGTCAGGTACTGCTTTTCGCCGTTTGTAAATACAACGAACTGCCCCGGATTTTTACCGGCAAAAACCGCATTTTCCGCAGAAGAACTGCGGGCTCTGGTAACACCCCCTGCAACTGTAGGCATATTTGCTTTACTATCCGAAGAATCGTTTGTTCCATCGTTTACGGTTATTTTAATTTCCTTTGCAAGGTCTACACTTGTTTTTTCCGTATCCCAATCCAAAGTCCATTTAACGTAATAACCGAGGTAATCGGCACCGAGTTTTTCAACGGTTAAGACGGCACCGTCGCTCGCCATTGAACCGTGTTTCCAATCGCCGGAACTCGGACGTGCAGCCGTCAACGTTTTACCGGGCAGCTCCGCCTTAATCGTATCTATTTTGATATTATCGTATGCAAAACCGCGCAAGGTAACCTTACCCGAAACGGAAGAATAATCATTTCCCAAGTCATTAATCTTTGCAATTTCCACGTGTCCGTTGGTGCGTTTGTTTTGGTACAGCGAGTTATCGTTTTCGCCGTTCCAATGGAAGGGCAGCACAACTACCGTAGGCACCTTATCGTCAAGCGCTTCAAAAAGCGTTGTAATATCGATCCGTGCAAAGGCGGAATCTGTTCCCTGCGTAAACCCATGAGCCTGATCCCACAGTTCAAGAATTATTTTAGTCGGTACACCGTTCGAATTATTGATTTTATCTGCCGCCGTACCGAAATGATTTTTTAAATCAATTTCACTGCCGCTTGTAATATCTGTAAGGGGCTGTAGCACAGTCGTACCGTCGCCTTTTTTCAGCCGGTATTTTACGGTACCCTGCCCGCCTTCAAACACGATCTTTATCTTTGAGTCATCCTTATTTTTAAATGCAAATTTGTCGGTCGTAACACTTCCGATAAAATCGCGATTGTCATTCAAAGCACCTGTAAGGGCTCTATTACGGAAACTATCACCGAAAGTCATCGTTTCTCCGCCTATCTTGGTGGAAAGGGTTATCGTGCTTGCCTTGATGGGCTTGTTTTTTACCCGTATATCGTTCACCGTTGCCGTATGCGTATTGCCGCTGTTATCGGTTACGGTATAGTCAAGAGTACCCTTACCGTCCGGAATACTCGTTAAATCGATTTTTCCTTCCCAAGTACAAAGACTGCCGACCTGTCTGGTTATTTTGTTTGACGGGTCAAGCTCGGTCATCGTTACGGTTTGCGAAGCGGTGCCGACCGTAAGCGTCGCCTTTACTTCTTTAATACCCGAACCTTCGTCGTTTGCAACACCTCGCACAACCCAGTTACTGCCCGAACCGGCAAAAACCAACGGATTGGGTTTGTAGGCAACATAATTGTAATTACCGGCCGGAATAGCAGTATCCACGGGCATAAAACTCACCGTCGAGCCCGAAACACCGGTAACGGAAAGACGTACATCTCCGGCCAAAATTCTTACACCTGCAAAATTCGAACCCAATTTTGCAGCCAGCTGAGCATCATTAATCGAGGTTGCCGTAAAGTTACCGTTAGAAACATACAGATTTGTTCCAAAGTCGCCGGAAGGCTTTTTTGTATCAAACCTAAACGTAAATTCCCGTTCGGAACGCAGGTTTTCAGATTTATCTTCGACAACGGCTATTTTTACGGTAAATTCGTTTCTGCTTTTTGCCGTCTGAGCCAATTCATCCAACTTCAGCGGTATTTTAAGTTTGTAATTTTTTGCAGAACCCGATGCGCTGGAGCTGGGCTGATGTGAAGGATCGCTATCTTCTTCAATCCAGCCGTCGGTTTTTAATTCATTTATAGCGTTCGTACCGGTATACGTCTTTCCGTTTTTCAAATCGCCTGAAATCGTTATTTCCTTTATTCCCGACTCATCGTGCAAAGAACCGGTAAGGGTCATATTTTCGCCTATCCACATACGCGGAACATAGTCTAAAGAAACGGTAGGAGAGACGGTGAAATTAGTTACTTTAATTGGGTTGGGGCTTCCGATAGTCGGCGATGACTTATCTATTTCGATTTTCACCTTTTCTGTCCATTCGCCGAACGCATTCGTCGTTTTGTTTTTTGCCTTTACCCTAAACCAAACAGCCCATTTATTGCCTGCCGGATTAAAGGCTCCGTCCGCATTGATCGTCTGGGTCCATTGTACGGCACCACTCGTAGCAGTATTGTCTACAACTCTACCATTATTGCTGTCATACCAGTCAACACCGCCGAATGTTCCGTCTGCCGTATCATTAAAGTTACCGCTTTTTGAAAACTGAATACGAGCCTCACCGATATCCGACGGAGAACCGATGGCAACACTTGTCGTTCCGAAAATTTGAATAGTACCGCCCAAAATTGCCCCATTTGACGGCGCAAGTATTTTTACAACCGGTTTTGTTCCGTCAGGGTTTAAGAGAATTTTTAAATCTTTTTCTGTCGTATCCGAAGGATTAACCTTATAGGTTTTTCGAACCGTTTTATTGCCTATCTTATCTTCCGCAAGAATATAAATAGGAATATCGTAATAACTGGGGTTGGACGCATTCTGTGTTCCGTAGTCGGCGGGGGTCGTTATAGTGCTGAAATTGTATTTAAAGCTCCAGCTGCCCGCAGTGGACGTTTCCATATCCTGCCAGCCCGGGGTATTTTCGGTTACGCCCCCGGTCGGTATGTCGGCAGTTTTTATAATAAGATATTTTGTTTTTGTGCTGTCAACCCCGGCGCCAGAATCCATAATGGTTCCCGAAACGGTTACAGTACCGGCCTGCGGTACTGTCGGCTCAGGGTAAGTAAGAGTGACCGTAGGAGCCGTTTTATCGACGGTAAACGTTACGCTGTCCCTGTCTTCGCTGGCTATGGAGGTCCTTGCCAAAAAGTGAATAGTATGCTCCCCGTCGGACAAATTGCTTATATCGATGTCAGCCTTGTATTTGGCGCCCGCAGTTTCTTTCACCAATTCTTTAGTGGGGTCGGGCGTAGCAGACGAATCTATGTTGTAATAAACCTTTCCGGCGGGATCCAGTCCCGTAACCTCGGCAAGAATTTCAAGATTTTGATTTTTAAAACCCGTCGGACGGCTAGGCCTTACACGGGGGCCGCCGCCCGTAGACAAGAATTTACAGGCGTAAATACCGTTATTAACGGAACCGTTTTCATCATAAGCCTCGAATTTGTGCGATTCATCGGTTTTTTCCAAATCGTGCCCTTCAACTCTTATCAGATAAGAGCCTTCCAAAAGAGACAGCGGCAGTTTGAATTTTATGCGCAGCTTTTTTCCTTCGGCAGAAATTAAACTTGTGTCGGTTAAATCGGCAAATTTTAAAGAAGAAATTTTGGTCAGATTGGTTCCGCTTGTCAGGCTGTCGCTTTCGGTGCCGGAACCGTTCCATTTATAAAGGCAAATTTCAATATCGCTTTCTTTATATTCGGCCAAGGTATGCCCTTTTACGAGGGGGGTATTATCCTTGTTGGGCATAAGTTCCACAAATATGGTTGTTTCAACTCCATTTTTAAAAAGGACCGATGACACTTGGTTAATATCAAAGCCGTCTTTAGGCAAATTTTTTACGCCGACAACCGTAAATCCGGGCGATTTGCTGGGATCCAGTTTGAAAGTACTGCGCTTTTCGGTCATCTTGTTTATTTTGTTTTTTAAGGCAGCCAATGCAACAGGGTCATTACGCAAGGCCTTTATTTTTTTATTATGTTCATCACTGTCCGAACCCTTTTTACCCGATAAATAGTCGCTTATAACTTCTTCCGTATAGCCTTTTGAAGTTACATCGGTGTAGATATTATCGTCAAGATAAAAGCCTTCGGATTTGTTCCCTTCGCCCTCGGCATTGCCGCCCTTATATTCGCGTGCATTATCGAACAAAAACAACTGTCCTTTAATAGGCGTGTTCGGAGTTGCTCTTTGTAGAGTGTATAAGGGGTTTGTTGGGCTGTAGGCGGTTATTTCGTTGTTTATGTTTTTTCTGTTGACTTCGACAGACATACTAACATCGGTACCGGGAACTTCAACAGTCAATTTTTCGACCGTATTCAGCTCGCCTGCATATCCGACTACCGAAAAGAGGGCACCATAATTGTCGGCCGAAGGCGGGTTATCGCTTTCGGCAGCTACAGTTGACGGTCTTGAAACAATAAATACCGGAGGCGTATTGTCGATTTTATAGTTGCGGCTGGTAGAATACGTTTTATCGTTATTGTCGGTAACGGTAAGAATTACAGCGTATTCGCCGTCGGGAATGGGGTACAGTTTGACAAGCTCGTGTCCCGGTTCGGTTCCCGTAGATTCGTTGTTTACCGATATTGTCCACATTACCGAATAACCTGACTCGAATGAGGCAGAAAACGGCCCCCTTCTTTCTTTTGTTGCTATGTTTTCAAACACGACCGAAACAGCCTTTACACCGTCGTCGTCGCTTGCCGTTCCTTTTAAAACAAAGGAACCTTTAATGGGCGTATCGCCCGTATCGGGATAGGTTATCGCTCCGCCCGGAGGCAAAACGTCAACACTGCCGCCCAAGGCAATATTTTGTTTACAGGTAGAGCCTGTAATTACCGTACATACGATTAAACCGAACAAAAATAAGGTCTGTTTTATCTGTTTCATAAATACCTCCTGTATCACCTTCCCGTTTCCTTTTTTCGGGAGCATACTCGTTATTCGCGGCCCCGATTGTACTCGATTACACGCAGGGTGCGCCGATTTTGGTTTTGTTTTTTTAGGACAAACCTGTACTCTATTTGCAAGCCTCAAGACAAGTTTTGACCCGAGGCGCTTATCTTAAAAACCCTTTAAAAAATATCCATCCGAATACCCGCAGAAAAATGCGGCACAACTGACCGTATCTTTGATGTAGAACGGCCCCCCTTACTCGTAACGTCCGTCGGAATAAACCATAACTGCCCTTCGGTAAAGATCGAAAAGGCGGAAATATACTTCCGTTTATGAAATTTGACCTTCGGAAATTCGAGCTGGGCCAGCATAGCCGCAAGTACCTGCGGCTTGCCGCTTTGCGTGTCGGTAAACAGCGAAAACTGGGTTCCGACGGCTATGCTCATATACAGCCACTTCCAGTCAGGTCCGCAGTAATTGCCGAACGGCAGTGTGTAAATATTCGCCAGCAGCTTTAACGAAATAATATGACCGCCGTAGCGTATCGGTGTTTTTCCGTATTTTGTTCCATAGATGGCATTAAACTGTGCTTGAGTAAACTGCCCGTAATGGAATTGCACCTTTACGTTGTTATCGAAAAAGCTCAAACCGAAGCCCATATTCCACAGCGAAGCGCCCCAAAAGCCCAGCTCCACGTGCAAGCCCTGGATAAATTTGGGCAGCCCGTAAAAGCCCTTATCGCCCTTGCGCAAATAGGCTTTGACCTCCGACACCTCTATATCGTCGGCGGCAGCACCCCTGAACACCATCGTTTCGTTATATCGGCCGCCCACTCCCGGCGAAATCAGCGTAATGCTCGGTGCGGAACGGTCTACTCTGACAATGGTTCTGCACAAGGCGACCTGTTTATCCTGCAAGGTTGCGCGGATAAGCAAAAAGTGATTTCCCTCCGCCAACTCTTCGGTTTCTATCCTATACCGCCAACCCTTTCTCAGCTTTGCCGGAAAAAAGGTCTTTCCGTTATTAAAGCTGACTTCGACTTTTTTAAGCGTCTTGGCCTTAACCGTCTGCTTATCCGCAGGCTCCGCTTCTTTGGAAAAAGAGTATCCCGCACGGCCCATCAAATACGGCCGGTCAACGGCAAAGTCTCCCATTGCAAGGTTATCGACCGTAATCCACGGCCCCTCGGTACGGTATTGTATATTGTGTACGTTCGAAACAATGCTTTTGTTTTCGGAGGAAACACCCTTTATTTCTATTTTCCGCACCCCGTCACTTATCAATTCGGGGTTTACCTTAAACGCCGCATAACCGGTTTTGGAAACAGGCGAGGTACCGGCCGCGCTGCCGTCGATATAAAGCGAAACTTCTTCGATCTTTGCAGTGCTGACGATCCGCCCGTACACGTTAAATTCACCGCATACGGTTTCTCCGTCAAGCGGATAGAGCACCTCGATGCGGTTATTGTCTTTTTTTCTTGAAACTTCAAAGTTTATGGCAATCTCGGTTACGTTATTCGCCTTGTCCACACCGCTTATTTCCAGATTATAACGGCCTTCACGCAAACCCGATATATCTATATCTTTCGCGACCAGTAAGTCCGTACCCAATTTCAGCGAGGTAAGATTAGACGGTACGGAATTACCGTCAAGGCTTTTTATTTTAAGCATCACGCCTTCCAACGAAATATTGTCGGTCGTTTGTCCGGAAACAAACAGGTTGTTTTCGACGCTTCCGCCCGATAAGGGATATTCGAATTTCAGTACGGGCGGCGTGTTATCGACGGTCATTAAGGTCGAGGTTATGGATTCCTGCCCGTAATTATCGACGGCCTTTACAAAAATAACGTGCGTACCGTCATCGATTACAAAGGTGTTAAGCGAATAGCTCCAGTTTTCCAGCCCCTCGGTAAAGCTGTATGTATTGCCGTTATCTACGGAAATTTCGACCCGCTTTATGCCGTTTTTATCGACGGCCGTACCGTTTATGACAACATGCTCTTTTACGGTTTCGGATATTTTAGGTGAGGCAATGGTGATAACGGGCGGCTCAACCGAAACACGTATCTTTCTGGAAACGGGTTCGCTTTTAACGCCGTACACGTCTTCCGCGTAAACGGTTATAGTATGTTCGTTATCGGTTAGTTGGCCGATCGAAACGGGAATCGTAAAGCTGTGTTTTATATCGACCGACTTATAAGCCTCGTTATCGATTTTATAATAGACCTTTGCAGGCGCGTCATCATCGTGCGCAATACCCGAAATCTCAAAGTCTTTGATTATGATGTCGTTTTCTATCGGTAAATTCAGTTCCACAACCGGAGTATCCGCCGTATTATCGATATTGAAATTGTAATTATCGATGACCGCCGCATTGCCCGCCGTATCGGTAAACCGAAAAGCCATTCCCTTGTTTATAGGCTCCTTTGCCGTACCGATGACAATGTTGGGAAGACTACCGGAATCGAATGCCTGCCATTGACCGCTTTTTTCAGAGGCGCGGTATTCGGCCTTAACCCCGCCCGTTTTTTCTTTTACGCTGAACGCCGCAATAATCAAACCGTTCACGTTATCGCTTTCTTCGGGCAAAACCATAACGGCTTCAGGCGCTTCGGTATCCTTATAAAAAACGGTGTATTCGGTAACCTCTTTACCAATGGAAGAAACAGCCTTTACCGCAAGCACAATCGGGCCGTCAGGCAAGGCGCTTATGTCTACGGTTTCTTTAAAAGGCGAGGTAACGCCGACGGGGGTATTTCCGCCCACAACATAATCGATGGAAGAAATGCCTTCGGGATCCGAAACCGACCCGCTGAAACTGATGGAATCTTTAACGTAATAGCGGTTCTCCGGCACGGTAAGGGTAATTTTCGGAACACCTGCTTCGGGGCTGACATCTTCGGCAACAAAGCCGACATACAATACATTGCTTTGAACCCCCGCCGAACTTACGGCGTAAATTTTCAGTTTATGGCTTCCGTCGCTTACATCACTTTCCGTTATTTTAAAAACACCCGTATCGGTAACGGCGGTTTTTTCCTCGCCCTTATCCAGCGTATACTTTATTTCAAAACTTCCGGGCCGGCCGGAAACGGCGCCCGTAATATTCAAAACGCCCGTTACCTTGCCGCTTGCAGCCGGACTGAACAGTTCCAAAACGGGCTTGTCTTGCGCCTTATCCAAACTGATCGGCTTTTTCTTTTTTATAACGTTTCCTGTAACGTCGGTCGCAATTATTTCGACCGTAACCGATTTGCCGCCCGTCTTCGAAAAATCGAATTCTTTAACCCAATAGCGGTTTCCGGGCATAATTTCGAACTCGCCGCTTTCTTTTCCGCACACCCATTTTAGCGATTCAAGCCCGACCGTATCAAACCATTTGCCCGCAACGGAAAAAACGCTGCCCGGCTGCACGGTATTGTCTTTGGGCCACACGAATTCCACCTCAGGCGGAGTATTATCGACAAAGAATAAAAAGGTATACAGCCCCGTCGAGTCCATTTTATCTACAGACTTAAACCAGCACACGCTCGGCCCGTCGGGAATCTTTGTTGTGTCTATATTCAGTTTGAATGTGGAGATTTTATCTTTTTTATTGTAAGAAAGTTTAACTTCTTGAAAATGCTCCCCGTTATCCAACGAGTAAAAAAGCTGTTTTATGCCGTTTCCGTCTTCGACAACGCCCTCAAGCCGTATCTTTCCCGAAACCAATTCCCCGATACCCTTATTCACGATTTTCGTGTCGGGCGGGTTGCGGTCAAAATAGAATTTTGTTTTTACAGGTAACCCTCTGACTCCGTTTATATCCACCCCGCAGGCTTCCACCGTATGGGGGCCTTCCGCCAAATTTGCCGTGTTGATATAATACGACCAAAACTCCTTACCCTTGGCGCGGTATACTTCTTCCTCACCATCAATTTTAATTTCGACGTAATCTATACCGTCATCGTCAAGACAGGTACCGACAACATTCACCACAGTGCTCGTTACGCGGGCCTCTGCCGCAGGGTTATTTATATTAACTACAGGTAAATCGGAAGACGGGTCAATGTACAAATTAAAGGGGCCATGCTGCCCGATATTCCCTGCAACATCGGCAGCGGTAATCAGCACATTGTATTTTCCCTTCTTCTTTTGGGAAATATCCACAGTTTCCTGCCAGCTGTCCTTGGAATTTATATCGATAACAGTTACATCTTTGGAGCCGCCTGCGTATACATTCACAAGAGCAAAAAGAGTAACAAAGCAAACAGGCACAAGTTTTTTCATAAAATCTCCATATCAAAGCAAAGCGTTTGCATAACGAACCTTTCAATATCCGCTGCACCGCATACCGCAGCGGTTTTGAATTTTCTCAATCCGCTTACCTTTTAAAAAAACACAAGATAACAGCATACTCCCCCGACGCTATATCGGAAAATAGTTTCAAAATCTTTAATTTGAAGAAAACGTCCCTTTTTCCGCCCCTCCTTATCTTGAATATATCCAAAAGGGTATAAATAGTCAATAAAATTTCGGCCTTTTGTGCACTGTCTCGGCTTTTTTAAAACGGAATTGTCCCCCCGGTTTATTCGTGATGTATTTATGAAGAAATTATAGGTAAATTTGTAAATTCTTCTTGACATTTATGAAAACTTATGCAATAATTTATACATACTTAAGGTAGGCCTGATTGATCGGGTGTATCATTTAAAAATGAGGAGGTAACAAAAATGCATTACTCGTAAATAAAACTAAAAATTCAGACTAATCCAATTGGTGGATAGAATTAACCATTGTATCTTACGCAGAGAAGTTGTTCTGTCAGTATAACGCGATTAATAATCGAATTATATCTAAAAAATCAAATAAATAATTTATCATGAATACGGATGCTGTCCGTATTTTTATTCGGAGGAAATATGAACAAAAAAATACCGGTTTTAATTTTTATCTGTTTTATGACTTTTGCCTGCAAACAAAGCATAAAACAGCCCGATGTATCGGTCAAAACAATCGACAACAAAACGGAAGCCGCAAGTACCGATAACAGTGCCGTCACGTTTGCATGTAATGTTATAGAAAACTATTACCGTAATATGGATTTGGGCGAACAAACCGACTTATCGCAGTACGTTTCGCCCGAAATATTACAATTAATGAACACAAAAATCGAATTATGGCAATACCATGCAAAAATTATGGATACGGCATATTATGACTATGAAATTACGGTTACCCCGTTTGATACCGAGAAGTGGTCCAAAACGGACGATTCTTTTGAGATGTTCCTGGTTATACAACGGTACTATTTTAACAATGGCCGAAACAGGGCAGAAAAAACTGCCGAAAAATCGGGAATTTCCGAAGTACTGCAAATCAGAGTCTGCGAAAAGTCTCCAAAAAATTATATTCTCACGGATTGCTATAACAAATTCGATATCCGGTTCGGCATTTTGGACGATTTATACCGGGATTTTATACAAGAACAACAATCGGTGCATCTTCTTGACAAAAGACCTCGGCAAAATATCAAATTAGAAGAATTTATCGAAAAATATAAAGAAGAAATTATGGAAGCAAAAAGAGGAAACCATACAGACAAAGAATCTACTTGAAAATATGAATGTAGAACCTGCAAGTTATCAACCTCTGATAGGTTACAATATTGTACGTTGGGCAAGAAATAATTTTAACAGCAATAATCCCAGTAGTGGAGGCGCTTCTGTGCCTTACTTTGACTTTTCGCAGTTTAATAATGCATATGATTGCACAAATTTCGTTTCTCACGCTTTATTGGCAGGAGGAGCATCCTTGCATGATAATGGCCAAAATGGTATTACCGGAACAGATCAATGGTATTTCCGTGATAACGGTAATCGCAGTTCTTCATGGGCTGGTGTAGGAGAATTATATACATTTTTGACAAGAAGTAATCATAATGACTATGATATCGGCCCTTATGCATATGATATAGGTATATACAATGCATCATTAGGGGATATCATACAGTTTCATAATGGCTATACATGGAGACATTCAACTATTGTTACAAAAATCGAGGGTAGTAATATCTATGTTACAGGACGAACAGCTCCAGGATGGTTTAATGATAATACGCTAATAGATAATATGCCGAGTACAAAAAGACTTTTACATTTACAAGGCAGTTATAACGGCTTATAAATTAGTATTCCGTAAGCCTTTATCTGATAAAGACTTACGGAACTACTCGTCGAGACTTCTATTCCGAAGGACGCGAAGCAAATCCACGCAAATTTTTAAAGGCACCTTTTACCAAAACCGCCTATCGGCAAAAAGCACTTCAAGTTTTTATATCCGTTTTCCGAAATTCTAAAACAGAGGAAGATTGAATGGCAGATTTTGTTTTTAAACTTTCGCCCAATATTATTTTAGGAAATTATTCTTTGGCAAGAATAGGAGAAGAAGCCGCAGAACTCGGCAATAATTTTATGCTCATAGCCGACCCCTTGTTTACGGAACAGGGTATTGCAGAAAAAATAAAAACTTCTCTTGAAGCAAAAAATATTTCGCTTTTTATTTTTAACGGATTTTGGAAGTCACCCGACTCAAGTACAATAGAAAGAGCCCTGCATTTGGCCCGCGGGGCGCGTGTGCACGGCATCATCGCCTGCGGCGGCCTCATAACCTGTGCCATAGGCAGGGCAGTTGCAGCCTTGTACAATACGGACGAGCCGATTTACAAATATATCGAAGGCGAACCGATTACCGAAAAACCGCTGCCGCTTATTCAAATACCGGCATCTTTTAACGACCCCTTTATTTTCGGCAGCACAAGCTATATTACCGATGCGCGGAACAAAAACGTATGCCTTTTAAAACTGCATGATTCGGTATGCAGGCCGGTAATTTTCGATCCGAATATCTTTGCCGATTTTGCCCCCAATGCAATTACCGCAATGATTTTTGCAGGCATTAATCTTGCATTCGAAAGCTACACGTCCACAAAAAGCAACTTTTTTTCCGAAACCATTTTGGGAAAGGCCATTGAGCTGTTTTTGATCGCACTGAATCCGAATCACGAAAATTTGATGGGGAAATCGCGGGAGGAGCTTGCAGTACAGGCAGCCTGTCTAACGGCCATGGGTACGGCTTCTTCTTCTCCCGGTGCGGGCACTGCAATTGCGCTTGCAGTATCGGGCCGGTACGAAATTTCCGACGCGCTTGTTTCGACGATTTTGCTTCCGCATATCGTAACCGATACCGTTTCCTCGAACATGGCCAAAACCGCCGCCGTCGCCCGTATGCTGGGAGAAGAAAGCCCCGCAGGCTCCGATGCAGCCGAGGTTTCAAAACGCGGTATTGAAGAACTCCGCAAACGAATTGCCGCTTCTGATTTGCCTGTGCGCTTAAAAGATATAGAACTGACGATAGAGTCGCTGGTTTCGGCAGCAGAAGACGCTTCGAAGCTTTCGTTTATGAATTATACCCCGCGCCCGATGTCGAATCACGAACTTTTCGAAATCATAAAACAGGCTTTTTAATTTTTCCGGTCTATGCCCGAAATTTTTAAGCTGACGGGTCTACCGCCTCAACAAAGACGCCGCAAGGTTTTGCGCATTTTGGAATATGCGGAATATTCTGTTTTGCAAAACCGGCACGATGAGTTTTTAGACGTATTTTATCTGCGACTGCTTTTAAAAACGGTTTTGGAAGATGTAGAACCTTCGGCTGCAAAAAAAATTCAAAGCTGGATCGACAATCCTTCCGAAACGGAAAAAAGAAGAATAATCAATTTTACGCGGTACGAACTGTATAAGGCAACGGGCGCAAACCCGTCCGAATGGGATTTAATTTTACCCGACGCTCCGCCCGATGAGCTTTCCGCATACCGCAGGCAATTTTTTAAGGACGTCTATGTGTATGCGGAAGATATACGGACACCGTTCAATATCGGTTCCATTTTTAGAACAGCCGAGTCTTTCGGCGCGGAAAAAATATTTTTATCGCCCGGCTGTGTTTCACCTGAAAACCCGAAAGCAAAAAGGACGGCAATGGGCTGCACGGATTACTTGCCGTGGGAACGGCGGGAATTACACGAATTGCCGAACGTGCCTGTAATTGCCTTGGAAACGGGCGGTTGCGATATAGGCCGGTTCGAATTCCCCAAAACCGGAACGGTCATAATCGGCTCGGAGGAGCTTGGCATCAGCCCTGAAGCACTTAAAAAAGCGGACTGCGTCGTTACAATCCCCATGTACGGCATAAAGGCTTCTATAAACGTCAGCGTTGCTTTCGGCATATTTATACAACGTTGGTGCGAAACCCTCGCCCAAAAAAACCGAATAACTCCCGCCGCAGATAACTCACCCCAAAATTAGCACAAATTTTGATATGGAATCAAACGAAATTTCGGGTATTAATGCAGGAATAATTGGTGGAGGTGTCAATTTTATAGGTTTTGCAAGATTCAAAATTATTACACATGGAGAAAAAAGCCGTAGCGCAGAACAACTAAAAGAAATCATTGATACTATTAAAAATTTGGATATAATTTCTGATGATATCAAACAAGAAATGTTAAAAACGATTAAGAAGACGATGTAAATGACCAGTTCAAAAAAATATATTTATATGATGCTTATTTATTTGTTGATTACTTATATTTATTTAATTATTTACGCAATAATAAATAAATATAAAATGGATGATATGCTATTTATGTTGCGCATATATTCATGTATGCTGTTGATACATTTTGGAATACTTATTTGCGGTAAAAAGACTTTGTTTAATTATATAAAAAATACTTTTGGGCTCCAAATTTTTATGCTTGTTTTAGGGTTTATACATTTAGTTGTATATTTATTTATTATTTTTAACACGACTGGCTTTAATAGGTATACGTGGAGCTTTGTTGGTTTAGGAATAGTTTCAGCTGTTTTTTGCACATTTTTTTATTTACGGATAATAAAGAACCTCAATACAGAGCACCGTAATAAAGAGTAACCTATCCGCACAAATAAATTCGTGAAAAAAGTCAAAGACTGCAAAAATGGATTTCAAAAAATTTACAAGATTAATATTAACCATTTCTTTTTGCCGAATTACGCATTACCAATTACCATTATCTCCCCTGCCGTTATTTACAAAACCGAAATTTAATATTATAATCCCGCTTATGAAAAAAAAGATTTTGTATTTTGCCTTTATTATACATTTACTGTGGGCAGCGCATATCTTTGCCCAAGAACTGACCATAGACAAGGACGACGTATTTGTAATACAAGATCCCGAAGGCGGCTATCATCTGTACATAAAAACAAAAGAAGATATAAAAAGCGTTTTACTGACAGAAACCACAAAAGATCCGGAGTTGAAACTGGACAATTACGCCTACCGCTCCGGCACCTACAATAAAATCAACGGGGACGAAAAGCGGCTTTTAAACAACGAATTTCTGGATCCTGAAAAAAAACTGTACAGCCTTATCGACTCCACACCCGAAGACGGCACCCCCATCGGCACAGCCTATCATATCTGGATTCCGTACATCATCGAATACGGATACGATTGGGGCAGAAAGGGCGAGGTGGAGGTCGCAGACGGCACCTTTTTTAACATACGGGCTTTTTCAAAACCCTACGGCGATTATTCAGGCGGGTTTAAAGATAATCCCTTTATGCTCAGGCTGACCCAAAAGCCGGTTGACCCGCCCATCGCAAAGCCGGTTTACAGCGGCGATGCGGCCGACGCCTTTTCGTCCCTGTCCGAAAAAACGGGCGGGCAGATGTACCGCGCCGCTGCACCGGAAGATATTCTGCCCCTCATACAGCAAATCCTGACAAAGGACGAAAACGAACACTTGGACGTGGTTTTTGCACTGGACGCAACCGAAAGTATGAGGGATGACATAAAAGCCGTCCGAGAAGGAATCCGTGCCGTTCTTACCGAAGTTAAAGATCAGTACAAGTCCTGCAGGATATCCCTCGTTTTATATAAAGATTACCGCGACGATTTTTTGGTTCGGGACGCTTGCACCTTTACCGGTAATATAAAAAAGTTTGAAAAGGCGCTGAATGGCTTTCAGGTTTTCGGCGGAAGGGATATTCCCGAAGCCGTATACGAAGGCATATATGCGGGCCTAAAACAGCCGTGGCGCTCAAAAGACGATTCCGTAGACAAAAAACTTATTTTGATAGGAGATGCACCGCCCCATCCGCGTCCGCGTGGAAAAATCTCGCGAAATGATGTCGATGAGTTGGCTGCGGAAAAAAATGTGTCGGTATACACCATCATACTGCCGCATGACCTTTCATATTAAAACGCTTTAAGGCATTTCGCAAGCATTTCGGGTATCGGCAATGACTTTTTGCTCCGCAGTTTTCGACATAGGCACCTCGTCCATAAAGGGAGCCTTAATAGACAAAAACGGAAAAGTATACACATATAACCGCGTTTTTTTTCCGCCCGGCGTACAAGCTGCCCACTGGTTTTCCGCCTTTGAGCGCATTTTTAACCGATTTTACTCGTTTGCCGCAGAAAAAAGCATACGCATCTGCGGTATCTGCATTTCGGGGAACGGGCCGTCCCTCGTCGCCGTTTCCCGTTCAGGCTGCGAAAAACTTTTCTTATGGAACGAAGCGCTTCCGGCCGGCTTAAAACTTGAGAAAACGGCAGGAACCCGATCCATTTTTATGCCGCGCCTTGAAGCCTTTAGTCTCCTGTATCCTGAGGCCTTTTTCGATGCGGACTGCATTCTTTCGGGGCAGGAATTTTTGGCATATAAACTGACCGGAAAAAAAATTACCGTTCTTCCCGAAGCGCGGTATACCCCCGCATATTGGACAGCCGGCGACTTAAAAATGCTGCACATCGAAATGCCGCCGTTTGCCGGTATGGGGGAAAACTGCGGCCTGTACCGGGGCATTCCCGTTTTTGCCGCCCCCCCCGACTGGATTGCAGCTCTTATCGGCACCGCTACCATCGTTCCGGGCCGAGCCTGCGACAGGGCAGGCTCCAGCGAAGGCCTTAACCTCTGTATAAAAACCGTTCCGCCTGAAGCCGCCCGAAAAAAACTGCGGCTGCTTCCGTCCCCCATTGCCCCGTATTGGAACCTCGCCTTTATCATTCCCGACTCAGGCCTTGCTTTCAATGCCTATTTAAAAGAAAACGGCGGGCAGTTTGACGACATCGACTCTTTTATGAAAGAAATAGAAAAAATCCCGCATTCTCCCGACGGACGCTATCCCGACGATACGGCAGGCCGCGGCCGAGCGCTTATCGAAAAAATCGCCTACAACATAAAAGAAGGCATGGACCTGCTCGAAGCTGCGTCGGGCTTTAAACCGGTATACACGGTCTGCGGCGGACAGGCAAAAAACGGCACTTGGTGCAAAATAAAGGCCGAAATTACCGGCCGCCGGCTGCAGGTGCTCACCATAGCTGATGCCGAACTTTTAGGCAATGCCGCAATCATCTTTACCTCTTTAAAAGAATTCTCAGACATAAAAGAGGCCGCCGAAGCTCTTTTTTTAAAAAATACTTCTTAACAAAAAATAGCAAATGCCGACATTTAAAGAAGAGGTACTAAATGGTAAGAGGCTGGTATACTGCGGCAAGCGGAATGCTTGCGCAACAAAGACGGCTGGACGTTATTTCCAACAATCTGGCCAACGTGGACACAACAAGCTTTAAACGGGACGTTACCGTTCAAAAAACGTTCCCCGAACTGCTTTTACGGCGAATGAACGATGACGGTGTTATCAAAAACCCCTTCGGCTCCTCGGATATCGCTCCCATCATCGGCAAACTTGGGCTCGGAGTCGAAACAAACGAAATTTTCACCGAATTCGAACAAGGTTCTTTAAAACAAACCTCTTCACCCTCCGACCTTGCACTGGAAGGAAAGGGTTTTTTTACGGTAGAAACGCCTTACGGCGAAAAATATACGCGTAACGGCAACTTTATCGTCGGTGTAGAAGGTTTTTTAATGACGAAAGAAGGCTATCCCGTTATGGGAGAAAACGGCCGCATCTTTCTTCAAGATCAGGAATACAAAATCAATCAAGACGGCCAAATTTACGTGCGGCCCATCACCGACCCCGAAGCTGATTCAACTTATCTGGACCGCTTAAAGCTGGTAGAATTCGAAAACGACCGCTACCTTGTAAAAAACGGGACGAGCTTTTATTTGAGCACCCCGCTTTCCGGCCCTGCAATTGCGGCGGAAGGCCCCTCGCGCCCCTCGATAACCCAAGGCTTTGTCGAAACTTCGAACGTAAATGTTGTAAACGAAATGGTTCAGATGATCGAAGTCAACCGCGCATACGAGGCAAACCAAAAAACAATTCAGGCTGCGGACACGATGATGGCCAAACTGTGGAACGAGGGTGTAAAACGCTAAACCGTACTCACGGTAAGACAACAAAAACAATAGGGCGCCTTTAAGCCTCTGCCGATTTTTAAGGCGGTTATCTAATAGGCGCAAATAAGGAGAATATAAAAGATGGTAAGAAGTTTATGGACAGCTGCAACGGGTATGAACAGCCAACAATCAAATATCGATACGGTCGCAAACAACTTGGCGAACGTAAATACGAGCGGCTTTAAAAAACAAAGAGCAGAATTCGAAGACCTTATTTACCAAACGGTAAAGGCGGCCGGAACCCCTGCCACCGAAGACACCATTACGCCCGTCGGCGTACAAATGGGACACGGCGCAAAACTTGCAGCAACCCAGCGGATTTTCGAACAAGGCTCCCTGCAAAACACGGGCGTTACCAGCGATATTGCAATCCAAGGCGATGGTTTTTTTAGAGTTTTGCAATACGACGGCACGTACGCCTATACAAGAGACGGTTCTTTTAAAGTAGACGCCGACCGCCAGCTGGTAACTTCCAACGGGCTTAGGGTTTTACCGGAAATTATCTTTCCCGAAGGATACCGCGAAAACACCATAACCGTCAGCCGCGACGGACGGGTTACCGTAAAAGTCGGCGAAATCGATGACCCCATCGAAGTAGGTCAAATTGAATTATACCGCTTCCAAAACAACGCAGGTCTTTCGGCGGAAGGCACAAACCTTTTTAGACAAACGCCTGCCTCAGGAACAGCCATTCCCGGCCGCCCCGGATTTAACGGTTTCGGCAAAACCGAACACAAGTTTTTGGAAATGTCGAATGTTTCGGCCATAAGCGAAATGGTTAATATGATCGTAGCTCAAAGGGCCTACGAATTCAATTCGAAAGCAATACAGACGAGCGATAATATGCTCGGCACAGCGGTCAGTTTAAAGCGCTAACATAAGCGCCGGTTAAAACAATTTGCCGCAATGTAAAAAAGTTTAAAAGATTCGGCTTTTAATGCCTGTCTTATAAAAAAGGAAGGTAAAATGAATATTGCAGAAGTAAAACAAAACTACAAAATCGGCTCGATGGGAAACAATCCGCTTAATGCAAAGGTACAAAGGGGAAACACACAACCGCAATCCGATTTCGGTCTTTTAATGGACAACCTGCGGAACAGGCAGGCATCTTCTTCTGCAATAGCCAATAACAAAAACGGCGCGCTTCTTAACAACCCGCGTTTACCGGGAGACTTTATCGGTTCTTTCAGGATAGAAAATCCTGCTCCCGCCGATTCCCATACTGCGGCGCAGGGGATGGCCCGCAGCTACGGCAATTCCGGCGGAACCGTTTACGAAAAACGGGAAATCGATAAGACAAGCACGCTGTACGAACAGGCATTGGAGCTGGAATCTTATTTTATTAAAGTAATGCTCGAGTCGATGCGCAAAACCTTAACCGAAAAAACGCTTGCAGGCGATCAGTCCTTTGCAGGAAAAATGTACAAGGATATGATGTACGACGAATTGGGCAGAACCTTGACCAAACACTCCGGTTCGGGCCTTGCCGATCAAATATATCTGGAACTTACAGACAAATAACTGCGGCCGCAGCTTAAACCCGAAACAACGGAATTGGGCGGCTCATTACGAGTGTTTGGAGGTCAAGTTACCCTTAATCTGTATTACTAATATTTTTTTAATCTAGGAACAGCCTCTTTCATTATCATAGGTATGTTGGTATTGTTCATAGTGCTATCTGCAAAAGCATAGCGTTTCCATATATTATTTTCACAAATAAAATAGTATAGACCTATATCTCCGGAATACACCCATAGAATATCGTCATTTTGGTGCCAAGATATAAAGAAACGATCTCTTTTCCTATAATTTTGATTATCTTTAAAAACAATATTATTATTTTCTAAGATAATTATATGATAGTATTCAGAATTTTCTTCAACAAGATAAGAAAATTTATTAGATGCCGAGTTATCAGAAACCAGCCATTCTATTTCCTGAGCTATTAATTTTTGTAAAAAAATATTAAATATTGATAACATAAATATCATCTTATAAACATTTTTTTTAAATTTCATCTAATTATCTCCATATTTTTTAAATTTTCGATCATCCATTGAAAGAAAAAGAATAAGCGGCACTAAAAAATTATAGAACACTTACGAGCTTGCTTTTTGCTTAAACACACCGCAAAAAGGATTTCCGCTTCAATCGCTGTCC
>CAUTPO010000020.1:0-21074 GCA_963540475.1 uncultured Treponema sp.
ACCGAAGTCTTTTCGGTAAAAAAAATACACGTCGGCTTGGACGAGGTGTTTTTGATCGGCGAAGACGCCTGCCCCCTTTGCCGCGGAAAAAACAAGGCCGAGCTGTTCGCCCGCGCCGTGAACAAGCTGTACGATCACTGTGTCAAAAAACGGGGACTTACGATGTATATGTGGGGCGACCGCCTCATCGACGGCAAAGACGAGGCAAGCGGTTATACAAGCGAATACGAAAGCTCGTATAACGGTACCGCCCCCGCCGTCGACCGCATTCCGAAAGACATCATCATCTGCGACTGGCACTACGACGAGCTGGAACGCTACGGTTCCATTCCCTATTTTTTGAACAAGGGCTTTTGCGTCCTGCCGACAAGTTTTAAAGACGTAAAAGCGGTAAACGCGCTCATCGATTATTCGCTTTTGTACAAGGCGAATCCTGCCATGATCGGGCACATGTATACGGCGTGGGACAATTTTACAAACAAAAACCTCTCACGGTATAAACCGATGGTCAAAACGATCGACCGCTTGATCCGCGGATTGCCGAATAGCGTTTCTGCAAAATAAACATACCCCGATCAATGGATACTTCGTTAAAATGATAAGCGCTGACTCTTTGTTCAATAATGGAAAATCCGTGTTTTGCAAGGTATCCGATTACGTTTTTTATGGGCGTGCACACATCGAGACCCATTACCTTCATATCGGTCATCGTTCCCCTTTCTGTTCTTTACCTTGAACGGATTTTGCTGCGGTACAACTGCTGCTTGCATGTTCAGCCGGTAACGGCGGTTTCCGTACCCGAAGCCCCAGCGGTCCGAGCCTGTCCTCCTGCGGACCTTTGTTTTGCCGGCTTTTTCTTTCTTGCGGGTTTTGCAGCCTGCTTTACCGATTTTGCGGTCTGTTTTACCGGCTTAGCCTGCCGCGGCGGGGTTCTTTCCACCGAGATTTTTATACCCAGATCGTTTAAACAGCTTTTTACCGCAAATTCCAGCTCCCGGCGCTGCGGGTTCATCGGTAGAATAAAATGTCTGCATTCCCGATACACATACGCGTACACTTCTTGCGGAATACCGTTTACATCGGCAATCAGTTTTATATAATCACACAAGAGGGGTTTTAAGCATTCGCCCTGTTTTAGTCCGGGCTGCTGCGATATCTTTTCGTCCAATTGTTTCAGGTGTTCCAAATAATTTTTTTTAAATTGCGGATAAGAATCGATAAAAGCGCAGGCACCCGGCTGCATATACACGTAAATTTTATAACTGAGTAAACGGCTGATAATGTCGGATGCATGCCCGCTAAAAATAATCTTATTGATCTCTTCGGTCATTCTCGAAGGCGACACAAATTCCAAAAGGCCGGCGTTCTTGCGTATTTGCAGCTGTACAAAAAACGGTATTTTGGAACAGGTAATCGACGCATATTTTATGGCCCGCAAAATACGGACCGGGTCTTCCGAAAAAATAACGGGCAGGGAAATAATCGGTCTGATCTTTTTTGAGCGGATATCTTTAACGCCGCCTACATAGTCGATTACCAACTCGTGAATCGGATCGTAGTACAGGGCATTCAGCGTAAAATCTCTTCTATGCACGTCTTCTTCTATTGTGCCGAATTTGTTTCCGATGGTGCCGTCTTCGGTGGAGCGGAACGTACACACCTCGTATATCTTTTCGCCGAAAAAGATATGCACAAGCCGGAACCTGCGGCCGATAATTCTGGAATTTTTAAAGATACGCCGTATCTTCGACGGGTCTGCGGAAGTTGCAATATCGAAATCCTTCGGCTCCTTATCGATCAAAAGATCCCGTACGGCTCCGCCCACAATATAAGCCTCATAACCTTGAGAATTGAGTCGCTGTATGATTTTTACGGCTTCGGAATCGATTTTTTCAGGTTTAATATTATGCTCGTTTTTCGTATAAACCAAAGCCTGTTTTACCTGCTTTCCTGCAGCATTCTGATTATATCGCACCAACATTATGAGGCTCCATTGTGCACTTAAAGCCCGTCCGTGTCAATCCGAACCGATACTTTTTTTACGAATTTATTGCGAATTTATTTTTAAACTGTAAAAAGCTCTTTAAAAAACCGGTACAATGTATTATAATAGTAAAGGCGTTTTTAAAAAGTCCTTATCCGTGTGGGACGGATCGGCAGTTTTAACCTTGTGCGGGCAGGGTTTTAGACCTCCGCCAAAGCAAAAAGCAGGCTTAGGGACACCGCCTGAGAAAAAATTATCGAAAAAGAATTGTAATGAATATCGCAAATATAATTTCTACGGATATAGTAGTTTTAAACGATGATGAACGGCAGTTAGTCGAAAACTCATTTACACGGCTAAGCGCCGCCAACGAAGTATATGTACTGGAAATGTCGAAAAAGCTTATGAATTTGGAAAGAATATCAAGCGCTATTTCGCGGTTTCCCTCCATACATGAAACAAGCGTACTTGCAGGCGAAAAACGTTCGGAGGAAACCCTTATCGATAACCTCTGCAAAACGCCGCCCGATTCCAGAATGCTTTCCATGCCGGCAAAGGCCGTTGTGGGGCGCGGTTTTATCGTTGCGAAATTCCACGTTTTTTCGGCCCTAACGAAGATCGCCGCCAAACTGAGCTTCCCTGAAGAAGAAATCGAAGCGTTAAGAAATGCAACCTTAAACATCATTTTTACGATAATGTCCGAAGACGTTTATATTTCCATTTTGGACGGCAATATTTTGGACAAGGGAAGACGGGCAAAGGTCGCAAAAGCGCTGACCTACCTGTGGGAACACCGCCTTGATCAGACCATTATCACCTTTGCCCCCGTACTGACGGGCGTCTGGTCTGCGCGGGATAAAATTGCCCCCGTCTTCGGCACGATGATGGGAACAAGCGAACTGTTTTTGCTTTCTGCCAAACTCGACGAAACGTGGCAGCGGTTTATGATAGAAAAACTGCCCGATACGGTCATAGGGCAGGCCTTGGAAGAATTTTTGTTCGGCATTTCTCACGAAGATATTTTATCGGTCAGAAAAGAATTGTCGCAAAAAGGAATTCCCGTAATGGGTAGGGACGAGGTTTCCAAACTGCTGAACAGGGACTTTGATTTTTCCAACACCGACCCGCGCCTTTTTTACGCTTCCTATGTAGAGCGAAAAAACAATGCCGAAGCCCGAAAACGCCTGAACATCGAAGGCCCCAAAAACACCCTCGAAGACTATTATATCGGTTTCTTATTCGAAAACGATATGCCGATAAGGGAAAGCACGGACTAATCGAACGAAGACCTTATTCAGTGCAGTGCCTCAAGGCTATTTTCACATGGCCTCAGCATGAAAACTTTTTATACGAAAAACACAGTCAAATCTTGTATATTAGCTTTATATTTTTAATAAATTGTATGCAAATTCAGTTATTTTAAAAATATTTTACTAAAATCATGTTTTTTCGTGCTAAAATTACTTATATAATAATCTTTATTTTGGAAATACTCGATAATTTTATAATTTTCTGACTATTTTACCCTCTAAAACACTCCTTTTTTTCTTTCATGCTGATACTCTGCGTGATGCAATGCGCGCACTTGACATAAATACCGATTTAAAGGTACAATATAAAAGATATACTTGAAGGGGAAGATATGGGAAGAAAAAAAATACCTGCCGCGCCTTCAGTGCGCCGCCTGCCGTCTTATCTTCATATTATAAAAAAAGCCGATAATGAAGATATTGACTATATTTCCGGCACCGTTATAGCAGAAGAATTACAACTTGAACCGATTCAGGTAAGAAAAGATCTTACGATTACAGGTATCGTAGGCAAACCCAAAAAAGGGTATCCTGTCAAAAAACTTATAGCCGCAATCGAGACCTTTTTAGGCTGGAATAAAGAAAATACCGCATTCGTAATCGGAGCGGGGAGCCTTGGTACGGCTCTTTCAGGATATTCAGGCTTTAAAGAGCACGGGCTTAATATATGCGCAGCCTTTGATTCGGATAAGTCGAAGGTGGGCAAAAAAATTCACGGCATACCGGTATTCGATATTTCTTCTTTAAAAAAGAAGGCGTCGGAACATAAACCCGTCATCGCCATTTTGACCGTTCCTACACCGCATGCCCAGCAGGCTGCAGATGCTTTGGTCGACGCGGGGATAAAAGCGATTTGGAACTTTACCAATGTAAAAATCAATGTTCCCGAAGATGTTCTCGTACAAAAAGAAGATTTAAGCTCCGGCTATGCAATGCTCGGCGTTATGCTGAATTCCAAATAAGGCGGGGTGTAAGACTTTAAAACCGCAATGCAAAAAAACGACTATCAGGCTGAACTCTTTAAAAACCGCCTCGGTAAAAATTACCGACATTTATCGAAATGGGCGAGGCGGACAGGAGTATTTGCATACCGGTTATACGACAAGGACATTCCGGAAATTCCCGTTTGCGTCGAGCTTTATTTTGCCGAAGATTCGGGCAAGACTGGGGCACAGGAAAACGGTTTTTCCGTTTTAACGCTTTACAAACGGCCGTATGAAAAAAGTGAAGAAGAAGAACACCTGTGGCTTTTTTCCATCGCAAAAAAAATTACCGAAGTTACCGGAATCCCGCAAGAGCACATCGTAATCAAAGAACGGAAAAGGCAAAAAGGAAGCGCCCAATACGGCAAATTCAATTCAGGTAGAAACAGGATTACCGTAAAAGAGGGGACCTGTCTTTTTTATGTCAATTTGACAGACTACATAGATACGGGGCTTTTTTTGGATCATCGGCCCGCACGTCTTACGGTTTTTGAAAAAGCGCAGGGAAAAACCGTTTTGAATTTATTTGCATATACGGGAGCCTTTTCCGTTCATGCCCTTGCAGGCGGCGCTGCGTCCGCCGATTCGGTCGATCTATCAAAAACCTACCTCGATTGGACCCGCGATAATCTGCTTTTAAATAACCTCTATGCCGCAGCCAAAAGCCGGCTTATCAATGCCGATGCCGTACGCTTTTTGGAAGAATCTGCGGCAAAAAAAACGAAGTGGGATCTGATTATCTGCGACCCTCCAACCTTTTCCAATTCCAAAAAGGCCGACTTATTCGACATAAACAAGGATTGGCTAAAACTGTGTCTATTGTGCTTGCAGGTTTTGCAAAAAAACGGAGTCCTGTATTTTTCGTCGAATTCCTTAAAGCTGAAATTTAATGCAAGTGAGCTGCAAACGGAATATGAAAAGGCTGCATCGGGGCGTCTTTCCATAAAGGACATTACACGTACTTCGATCCCGGAGGACTTTCGCAACAAAAAAATTCATAAGATGTGGAAGATCGAAGTTGATCGGCATAGCTGATTGACCTATAAAAGCGAAACAATGGTATCGGAGACAGAGACTGAGAACGAGAAACTCGCCTTACGATACTTATTTTTTCAAGTCGATCAGCTTTATATATCAATGACTATCAATACCATCGCAGTATGGCGGTAGTTTTAACAGAACAAGCCGATAGATTTGATGGTTTTAGATGTTACAATTAAATCCAAAATTAAACCTGCTTGAAAAATTTTATTGAATGGCTTAGAATATAAAAATACTATGTACAAGGAGAGAACCGCTATGCTTGAAATTTGTAATGTATCAAAAGCTTACGGAAAATCAAACATTAAAGCTGTAGACAATATTTCGGTTAACGTAAAAAACGGAGAAATTTTCGGCTTTTTAGGACCGAACGGAGCGGGTAAAACCACTACAATAAAAATGATAACCGGCGTTTTACATCCGGATTCAGGCTCGATTGTAATAGACGGTATAAACATAGCGGAAGATGCAATAGAAGCAAAAAAACGGATCGGTTATGTAACGGATAATCCGGAACTTTTTTCTCAATTAAAAGCTGCCGAATATTTAAATTTTGTAGGCGATGTTTATGGTGTTGCCACGCAAGTAAGGCAGGAAAGAGTTGAACGGTATACTTCAATGTTCGGTATTCAAAATGTACTCAATGGGAGTATAGGAAGTTTTTCTCACGGAATGAAACAAAAGCTTTTAGTAACTGCAAGTCTTTTATCCGACCCTGCCGTTTGGATTTTAGATGAACCGATGGTAGGTCTTGATCCGCAATCTGCATTTCAAGTAAAAGGGCTTATGAGGGAAAGAGCAAATGCGGGAAAAACCGTATTTTTTTCCACCCATGTAATGGAAGTTGCAGAAAAACTATGCGACAGACTCGCAATTATAAACGGCGGAAAAATAATGTTTGAAGGATCGCTTCAAAACTTAAGAGAAAAACGCGGAGAAAACAGCTCTTTGGAAAAGCTCTTTTTAGAGTTGGTAGATACGGGAAACGCTTCCGTATTTTCTTCCGAAAGTCAAGGTAACGAAAATCCCGATAAATTAAATCCATCAGACGGACATAATTAAAAAGGAATTTTGGTATGAAAGTATTTTTTAAGCTCATAAAAATTTATCTTGCTTCAGTTTTTAATTTTAAAAATTTGAAAAATCAAATTCAAAGCCGCAAAAAGAAAAAGAGCGGAGAAACTATAACAAAAAAATCTTCTTTAAGAATTATAGGAATTATTTTTTTATTTATCATTATCTTGGCAGAATTCCTTATCTTTTTCGGATTTCTTGTAAACTCGCTTTACACAACTGCAAAAGCAGTCAACAATCTTAGATATCTTTTTGAATTATCGACGGCGATTATTTCGCTTATGTCGCTTTTATTCGGTTTTATGATTACCGCTTCTACCTATTATATAGGCGAAATAGAAGAGCAATTTTTATCGATGCCTATAAAACCGAAAACTCTCTTTGCGGCAAAGTTTACGGCAAACTGTATAAACAGCATAATAACGTCTATTGCTTTTTTTGGTGTTTTAACGGTTCTGTACGGAATTTATGAATCGCCTCCGGTAATCTTTTATGTTTGGTCATTTTTAACAGCTGCCGTAATTCCTCTGCCCGTAATTGCCTTTTGCTATATCATAAATATCCTCATAATGCGTTTTACACGTTTTTTTAAAAATAAAAATGTTATTATGATTATAAATGCCGTGATAGGAATGTGTCTTGCTTTAGGTTTTAATTATCTTGTACAATCGGGTACCAGCGATAATGCCGATATTATAATGCAAAAAATAGCGGGAGGCATATCCGTTTTTGAATCTTACGGAATATATTATCCCCCCATAAAATTTGCAGGACAGGCTTTAATTAACCCTGCTTCGGTTTCCGGTTGTTTAAATATGTTATTTTTAATAATTTCAGCGGGTTTACTTCTGGTTCTTGTAATTTTCTTTATGTCTAAGATGTATGCGGAAAGTCTCGTAGGTTTTAGCGAAAAAAAAGTAAAAAAGTTGGAAAACAAAGAAATTTCAAATTTTATAAAAAATAATATCAAAGCCTCCCCCACCCTACTTTCATTTATAAAACGGGAATTTAATGTTATGAATAGAACTCCTATTTATCTTTTAAATGGTCCTTTTATGATAATTTTTATGCCCGTATTATTGCTTGTTATTTTTATTGCAAAAGGAAATAATCTTGAAAAAATGCAATATACCCTTGCACCTTACATGAGCGAAAACTATATCTTTGTCATACTCGGTATGGCGGCAGGGCTTTTAGGTTCTATAACCAATATTGCTGATACGGCGCTATCACGGGATGCAAAGTTTATTCCGGTAATAAAAAGTTTGCCTGCAAATATTCAAATGTATATGTATGCAAAATTAATACATGCAATGATTTTTGCAGTAGCCGCTCTTATACCTTCAATTATTGTTCCCGCATTTTTGCTTAAAATAGAATTTATAACAATAGTCTTTGCAAGTCTTACCGCCTTAGCGCTTTCTGCTCTGCTTAATCTGATAGCGCTTTTTATAGATACGGCTCATCCCAAACTGTATTGGGATAACCCGATTGCCGCTATGAAACAGAATATGAATGTAGTTTTAATAACACTGCTTAATTTTATTCTTGTAGGAGCTTTAGCTATAATACTTATTTTTGCAAAAAATTCACCTATATGGCTTTTAATAATTTATTTTATTTTTATTCCAGGTTCTGCGTTTGCTGTTTTAATAAAACCATACGGTATCTATGCCGAAAGAAAAATAGACAAACTAGAAATTTAAAACATAATTACCGGCTTGCACTTACTGTAAGCCGCTTTTTTTTAACCTTACCTATAATTAAAATATTGCATATATTTTAAATTTAAAATAAAATAATAACATAATCAATTTTTAAGGATAAAATATGGCAAAAAAAAAGAGCGGAATTACGGCTTTTAAATGTTCCGTTTGCGGATATGCCCAACCCAAATGGCTAGGAAGATGCCCCGATTGCGGCGAATGGAATACGTTTGAAGAAGCAATGCTAAACGACAGAGCCGATTGACCTATAAAAGCGAATCAAAGGCATCGAATACAGACTGATAGCGATGTATTTGACTTGCGATATTTCTTTTCGAGGCTTTTACTTTTACCTGCGGCTCACAAACCGCCGTCTTCAACATTTTAAAAAAAACCGTTAGGATCCGCACTGACGGCCTTACTTTTACAATACGGGCACTTTTGTCCGAAATTCGGGCGGCCTGCAAAAAAGGGAAGGCGCCTTTTTATAGGCGGTGCCGTAAAACTTTTTTTACAGTTAAAACAAAAAAAATTGATCACCGGCTTCCCATTCTCCATCGGCGGCAAAACACTGTCAGGCGTCATAACATAGCCGGCAAAATCCATTTCCGTTTTTTTCATAACATTACTCCCTTAAAAATATTTTACAGGGATTATCAGCTCTTACAGCTCTGTTCTACAAGGAAATTTTTCATCATATCCGCTTAAGCGGATAGCGAATTAAATCCCGAAAAATATTTTTCAAGTATTTAAAAAAAAAGCGCATTACAATACTGCGATGTCTGCCGGATAGCAAATATTTTTGATACCGTTTATAAATACGCCGCACAGCCCCGTTTTCAGACCGCTTCGTCCGCAGCCAGTCACAACCCCCTGCACTTTCCAAAACATTTTTTAGGCGATAATAAGCACGGCGCAGCAATCTAAAGTCCCTCAACAGACGGAAAAGGAAAAAGGAAGGATGGGCACCTTAGAGAGAAAGGTTCTGCCAGCGCGGCTTCAAGGAAAACCCATTCTGCCGGAGTAGTCCTTCATCCCCCAAAACAGTCTGCATATTCGATTTTGGTTTATAAGGACATAGTCTTTCTTCCTTAAAAAAACGCATTCCGCCCATACAAAAACACTTACAGACTCAAGGCCTTACAGTCCTTCACCGTCGGGACGGATATCGCCGTATTTGCCCGAGTTGTTCCAGTAGATATAGCCTTCGTCCACCGAATGCTTCGTACCGATGATTTGGCGCTTGACATAATCCTTATCGTAATATTTTTTGTCGTAAGAAACCGGCAGATAAAAGGCTTGAGCCCACGGCCGGACGATAACCCTGTTGCGGGACATCATCTTATTCCGCCACGTACCCTGATAATAAATCCGGTAGGGGCGTTCCTCAGGCGGTTTATAGGCCAAGAAGTTTTGAGAAAAATGGCTCGGATAAAACATCGGGCAAATAACGTCCACATAGTCGGTCAAAAGCTCCACCTCCTGCCCCGTCCGTGCACCGCTGCGGTACCAACCGTTCGAACCGTAAATGTCGATGGAAATAGGTACCTTTATTCTGCTGCGCGTATACGCCAAAAAGGACATAATGGCGCTTTCCTTGTCCATACCATGCCCGCCTGCAGGATAAACCGCAGTCTTCAAATTATCGCCGTCAGTAGGGAAACGGATATAATCGAATTGTATTTCATCCACCCCCCTGCGGGACAGTTCTTCGGCAATATCTGCATTGTACTTCCATACCGCCTCGTTATAAGGATCGACCCAGTGTTCCCTGACCGGCTCTTTTTCGTTGCCGTCCATGCGGTAGCCCTGCCACGGAGCCTTTGTCAGCCTGTCCTTTACGGCGTATATCCCGTTTGCATACGAATACAGGTTTTGGTCCTTAAAGGCGACGATCCGCGCAATGATATACAGTTTTTCGCTCTTCGCCCGCTCCACCAGCCATTCAAGGTCGATCGGTTTTTTTACACCGCCGAATTTTTCGATGTCGGGGTTTTTGCTGTTATAGCGCACAAGCCCGGCCTCATCTTTCATATCAACAACGATGGCATTCAGCTTATGGGTTTTGAGCGTTTTTAAATGCGCGGCAAACTGCTTTTCGTCCCGCACCTGATGAACCGGAATATACAGACCCTTTTTTCCGTCTGCCGTTTTCAAATACCCGTTTTTCGGTTTTTCCCGCAACAGCCACAGCTCCGAAAGCGGTAAATCATCATTAAAGGGGGTTAGCGTACCCGGCACAAAGGCGCACAGATAATCCGATGATTGCAGCAGCCGTTTTACTCTGCCGAAATTTTTAAACAGCGTGTTGCCGGCATACTTTTTTATCTTAGGTGTCAAAAGATTGATATCAAAAATACTGCCGTTTTTTACGCCGACAATGCCCGTGTTATTGACCGAAAGGCTATCCATATAGGTCAATGCGGGCCGGCCATCGGGGACGTATACCTGTTCAAAACGCTTTTTTTTCCAGTTTAGTCTGAAAATGCGGCCTGAAAAGGTTTGTGAACAGTACACCGCAGGTTCCGCTCCGGAACGGTTACAGGCGACATCCGACACCTCGTCTATGACCTCAGGACCGCGTCCGAGCCCGTCATTCAGTTCATACCAGATTTTGGCATTGACGGCCGGCTGCATCCACGCCGTACCGTACAGGGCATGTGAGACAAACACCGTCAGCCGGCTTTTGCCCGCACCATCGGGCATGTCCAGTACGTTTACGGCCTTTATACCGTTTATAACGCCGTTTGCACCCAAATCCAGCCAGCTCTTGCCCCCATCCGTTGTTAAAAACACCTTGGAAGAAGAGGCTGTCACAAAAATATCGGGATTGGACGGGTGCACTTCAAGGTCTTTTAACTGCGGCATCTTTTCAACAAAGGTTCGGCTACCCTTTTCGTCTATGTGCTTAACGATTTTTTTCGGAAGCGAGGCGTTTAAAAAAGAGAAGGTTTTTAAATCGTCCGTTACGGCAATGCCCCGATCGGTCAAAAACAGTCTGCGATCGGCCGCCTTTACGATCTTGTATACGGCAGCCCCGTCCCAAATATGCTTTACACCGCCGACGCTTATTTCGTACAGCCCGCTCTCGTTTCCCGCCAAAAAAACATCGGCAGAATACAGGGCTAAAAGGTTACACAAAGCCAGTACGGCAGACAGGAGTATCTTACATTTCATAACCGTATAATGCCATAATTCCAACACCTTTTCAAGCGGAGAAGGCAAAGTTCGTATAAGAGCTTACACAAGGGAGCAATGGCCTAACACATTGCAGAAGTTTGCCATGAACGGCGGTGATAAAATAACAAGTGCTTTAATATACAACAAGATGCCTGTTTAATCGAATTTCAAAATACAACCGGATCACCTTTCGTGTATGCAGCTCTCCGCGGCCCGGGAACGGTTTTACAACGAATACAGCTCTTTTAAAATAAACGAAAAGGCATGAGAAATGGTTTTTTCTCTTACCTCGTCTCTGGAACCCGTAAAGACGAGCTGATCCGAGGCAATTTTGACACCACTTAAGCCGGTATAGGCCAGCGCAAAACACACCGTCCCGACCGGACAAGCCATACTGCCGCCCCCCGGCCCGGCAAGCCCCGTAACGGCAGCGGCACAGGCGGATTTTGCAGGGGCCGTGTTCAAAAAGGCCTGTAAGGCACCTTTCGCCATGGCCTCGGCCGTTTGAACGCTGACAACACCGTAATTTTCGATAATATCAGGCGCAACCGACAAGAGCTGGATTTTCGCCTCAGGGGTATAGGCTGTAAAACCGCCCCAAAACACCTCCGATGCGCCGGGCACGCGGGTAAATTCGGCGGCAATCAAGCCGCCTGTCAAGGATTCCGCAGTAATAAGCCGTCTATTATGTTTTTTCAATTCGGAGAAAACCGAAAAAGCCTGATCGATACCGTTCATCTTATGTGCGTCTTAATTGGTCTTTTAACTGATCGGATTGAATGGAAAACAGGTTTTTTTCCGCGAAACCGCTGCTTTGAATCATTTTAACGGAGCCCTCGAACAAAACCTTATCGGCTATTTTTATTCTGCCTGCGGTTATATCGCCCCGTACGGAACTTTCGGACTTCAGCTCTATCTTGTCCGCCGCAGTAATGGCACCGATAACGGAACCCTCAACCACGACCGAGGCAGCCCGCGCATATTGCACCCTGCACTCCGCTCCCTTCGAAACGATCAATGCCCCTTGTGCATCAATGGCACCTGAAAATTTTCCGTCGATACGGAGCGTATCCGAAAACTTTAAAACACCGTCAAAAACGGTCTCTTTTCCCAAAATAGTAACAGGCCGTTCGCGGCCCTTATTCTTCTTTTTCATCTGTATCGTACTGCTCCAAGTTACAAATCATACCTCATCGGTACACGGATATTCCGGTTCATCTTTTGTAAAAAAGCGGAGGCATCCTTTAAAAACGATTTTTGTCATCTTTTTAAAAAAAACAGCCGCCAAAACGGCACAGGTTACTGCAAGAGCCGAAACGCCTGCATAATCACCGGCCCGAGTGTAAACCGTTTTTGTATGCCTTGTCAATATGGGAACCTGTACGGTCAGATCGCCTGAAACAAAGGGCGGCAGCATCTTTTGCACGGCCCCATTCGGATCGATGTACGCCGTTTGCCCCGATATTGCGGCACGCAGCACCGGCACCCTGTTTTCTGCAGCCCTGAAAACCGACATTCCCAAATGCTGAAACTGGGAGGTTTTACTTCCGGCCCATGCGTCATTCGTCATATTGATAATCATATTCGCCCCGTTTTTTACAAACCGTGCGGAAATATAGCCGAAGGTGTCTTCGAAACAGATGGGCGTACCGAATTGCATTCCCCGCAGTCTAAAAACGGAGGCAGCCTTTCCCTGCTCCCAAAAATGAGTATCGTGCCGCTCCAAAAAACCGTACACGGCAGGAAAGGTCTTTTTATACGGAAAGTATTCCGTAAAGGGCACCAGATGCATTTTATGATAGGTCTCAGGTTCCGGCGGAATCACATTTTTTTTCGGAATAAAGAGCATAGCTGCATTATAGTCCTTTCGATTTGCTTCCGACGGCGGCTCTACATCATTCCGTAAAACGGCATCATCGTTTCCTATCAAAAAGGGCGTTTTTTGCCCATCCATAAACTGAAGAAGCGTGCGCACCAGCGCAAAATAGGCAGAATCGGAGCCGTACCGGTAATGCCATTTAATCCGCGGAATAAAGGCGGTTTCCGGCCAGACAATCAAATCCAAACCCGTATTATTCTTTACGGCAGCCTCCGTCAATCTTTTCAACTCCTCAAAATCCTGCCGGTAAATACCGATATTGCCCGGCCACGGATCCTTGTTGGGCTGGATCAGGGCTATCTTCGCATGAGGGTGTTCCTCGAACGACTCGTAGGAAACAAAGCCGTACAGCGCAACCCCAGCAAACACGGAAAGCCAAACAAAAACGAAAATACGGTAACGGGAAAAAACGGCTTTCTTCCCCTCTTTTGGGGCACCTGAAACAGCCCCATACATCATGCAGGCTGCAAGGGCCGATGCCGAAACGGTTAAAAATGAAAGCCCCCATACACCGAATAACGCAGCGCTTCTAACCAAAACGGGAACAGCCCATTGCGTATAGCCCATAATACCGTACGCATAGCCGGTAAATCCGAGCGTTTTTACGTACTCGTATGCGACCCATGCAAGGGCTTGAAAGAAAAAACCGTAGTTCGGAAAAACACTGTCAAGTATTTTCAAAACGGAAAAAAGAAAGGCATACAGCACCGCATATTGAAAAAGCAGCACATATACGGCAAGCGGTTGAAAAAAGATAATCCAAAAATTAAAAAGAAGATAAGAAAGAAAGCCCGAAAAAGCGCCCCACAAAAATGCATACCGTAATTTTGTCCGTTTAATTAAAACAAAAAAGGGAATTAGAGCACCATAGGCCAGCGGCGGAAGGCCCCGCAAAAACAGGTAATTGGAGTGCGACAGCGCAAACAAGGCGCTGCCTGCAAAACTTAAAAGTAAATTACGTAAAAAAAAAGCGCCCCTACCCTTCATCTTTAAACCTTTTTACATTCAGCCGTTTTACGGAATCCTGCAAATCTTTCGAAGGTTTAAACTTTACCTTGCAATGGTCTTTGGAAACCAGCGGTTCGCCCGTCTTCGGATTTCGTGCATTCTTTTTTCCCTTAACAACCCGCACTTCAAAGGTTCCGAACCCGCGCAATTCCACCGTATCTCCTTTTTTTAAAGAATCCGACACGGCGTCCAAAAAGTCGTCAATTATACTTTTTACCGACTTCAATTTATACTCCGAATTGCTTCTGTAAATCAAATCGGTAAGAGAAATTTTCGTTTGTTTTATCTGCTTTGTTTTCATATATCACAATACTGTTACTAAAATTCCAACATCTGCGGTTCTGCGCCGGTAAAACGGTAACTTCGTTGCTGCGCAGTTCGGTACGGCATACACATAAAACCGTGCCGCCCGAACCGATAAAACCGCCTATGAACAAAAAAATACCGCAAGCGGGAATGCCCGTACGGTATTTTCACATCTTATTTTGCCGCAAAAGAAGCGTTATACAACAGCTGCATTCTCGACTTTTTTCGGGCCGCGGCATTTTTGGTTAAAATTCCCTTTCTGGCAGCGCTGTCCAACTGACTTGCAAGCTCCTTAAACAACACGCTTGCTTTTTCGGCCTCGCCCGAATGAACCGCTTCGGTATATTTTTTTGCGGTTGTGCGGACCCTACTCTTTGCCATGCGGTTGCGCATTCGTCTGACTTCGCTTTGTTTATGCCGTTTAATCGCAGATCGATTTTTCACTTGTATCTACCTCCGTAATGTATTAAAACCGTAGCTTTAAAGATTATATCATATCTATCTTTTTTGCAATAGCTACACGCAATCTTTTTTCGTCTTCTTCACTTAATCCTAAGTCAGCAGCCGTATCCAAGTCCTTTACGGCCTCAGGATACAACCCCTGCTTAAAATAGGACAGGGCTCTTCTGAAATACACATAAGCTTGAAATTTGTTTATTTCCAAAGAACGGGTAAAATAATCCAAGGCCTCATCGTCCCGATCCAGCATGGTCAACGCAATCCCCACGTAATAATATGACCTGAAGTTGGACTCGTTATACTTACAGCTTTCTATAAAATCCCTGTATGCGGCCTCGTAATTTGCCTGAGCAAAATATGCCATACCCCTGTGTTTAAAGACAACGGATAATACCACATTATTGGGCTTTTGTTCAATAATTTTTGTATAAATTTTTTCCGCTTTTTCAAATAAATTTTGATTATGAGCTTCGATAGCGGCCAAAATCAAATCGTCGATGGTTTCAAGTGCTAAAATCCGCTCCTCCGGCCCAGAATCCTGCTTTTCAGAGGGTATCCGATCGGGAAGCAAAGAAGCGGTATACTCGTCCGCCATCGAATAAAAGTCCATGCGTCTTTTTCCCAGTTCACTGTTCAGCTTATCCTGATAATCGCGTATTTCCTGAAAGATAATATCCGCAAGACTCAAACTTGCATTAATCGAGGCCAGTTTGCGCCGCAGCGGCATATCGAACGGAGAAAATTCCTGCTTATAGATCAACTCATGTTCAACCTCCGCCCACGCGTCCTGCAAAATAGTCCGAAGCTGTATTTCAAAAATCAGCTTTTCAGGCAGCATCAAACCGACTGTAAATTCCGCAGGAATTCGCAACAAAAAGTGAATGGATTCATAGCCGAACTCCATAAATGTCCTACCCGCACCCTTGCGTTCGACTTCCAGTATTTCGAAATTACGCTTTAAAATCGCTTCAACCTCAGCCAAATCCTTCAAAAAGGCACAAATGATACGCATTCCCACAAGATCGGTCAAAACGGGTAAATCATCGGTTTCTTCCTTCGGGGGAAATTTCAAGAGCTTTGCATAATAACTGTCAAAACTTTTAACCCTGCCCTTATAAGCGGGAGCAGAAGCAATTTTGACAATGGAACGCAGATACTCTTCCAAGCGGGAGATCAAAACATCAAGATGAGGATAATAAGAATTGTATACTTCTTTAAGATTATCTTTTTTCGGCAGCCACTGCAACTCTTCGGACATATTTAACTCAAAATCAAACAGGGCGAAAACAAAACAATAAATCCGTATACTCCGGCAAAAACCGGAACATATATTTGCATAATTTGAAAGGTTTAATTCCGTATCTAGCGGTTTTAAAACAAGAAAGCCGCTTTCAAGACCGTAAAACCTCTCCCGAATAAACAAAAGCGGGATGAAATAATCCACCCCGCTTTATTTTTACCTTTTTGCAGATAAATCGATACTCCGCTTATTAATTTTCGGTATTACCGTTATTACCCGTGTCGTTCGCAGCACCGCTGGAAGGCGAGAAAGTGGATTCAACAGCCATCTTTTCCTTTTCGAGGAAGTGCTGAACCTGTTTTGTACCGAATTTTTCAACTTCGATTTTCTTGCGTCTTACTTCGCGTTCGGTTTGGATTCCCCAAATGTCTTCATCGGCAAAATCGCGGATCGTGTTCAAAACGGCTTTGTCATAGATGATTTTAACGTCTTTAAAATAACCTACGAAGTCACCGCCGTCGTGAGCCGCATCCTTTGTTACCAGGAAGCCTTCAAAAGCGAGATAAGGCAGAGCCGTCGGGTAAACGGGATACAACCTAACTTCTCTTACTTTTACCTGAGAGATATAAGCAGGATTGTTCCAAATCAGCTCTCTCCAGTTTTCGAACAGCAGATAGCCCATGAAATAGCGTTTTACTTCGTGATTTTGATCTCGAAGAAGAACATATAATCCGTGGGGGAAGTTGAGGCCGTAGGTGTTAACAGCGATGGATTTGATAACGCCAGTGTTCTTTACAACGCCGTATCCGTCTTCAAATCTGCCCTTACCCGAAGCTTTTTCTTCCGCTGTGGGTTCTTGAATGTTACCGTTGTCGTCAACCTGAGCCATTTTTTCGTATGCAGGAATCAAAAATGCGGGTCTGATCATAGCATTGGCATTATGAGCCCATTCCGGGAACATAATTCGTACGCCCATAAGCTTCTGACCTGCGAAATTTCTTGCTTCACCGCTTACTTCGGATTCTTTTACCGTAGAAGTTGCTACGGCAACAGGATTCTCGGCGGACGAGTTGAGCTTGATTTCCCACTCGCCGATGGCCAAAGAGGTCTTCATCAAAGCCTTCTGGTCGTCGGTGTACGAAGCGCTGGCAACAGTACCGTAGTCCATCATGGTTCTGCGGTTCTGGGTCATCTTGCCAGAGTCTTTATCCGCCATAATATCCGCATTCAGCAATGCGAAGTCGATGACTACAGATTCGTCAGCAAATGCAACGGCTCCCATCACGAGGAAAGCCATAGCTACAAGTATCAATGTTTTTTTCATTTAAAAACTCCTTTATATGCACTTATTATGCCCTGTTATATGTACAAGTATACGTAATAATCCGATTTTGTCAACACTTTTTATCCGAATTTCGGCATTATTTTTTCGATAATTCGTAAATTTCTTTGCCGTTGATGTAAACGGAAATCTTATCGATATTCTTAAAATTGGTAAAAATATTTTTACGCAAAAGCAGCGCAAGATCATCGGCACCGAAATCCGGGGTAAACGCGTCCATTACCTTTCCCGGAAAATCGATATATAAAACACCGTTTCTCAAAAAACACGACCGCAGTTCCGTTCCCGGTTCCGCAAAACGGTAATGGTCGTGATTGACCGGTCCGAGCATCAGATCTTCCATAAAGGCCTGTTCTTCGCTCTTTATGTTCTGCACGGGCAGGTAGCGTATTTCCGTTTCTATTTTGGAATTCAGCGAATTCTTAAAGAACAATACGTACCGGCGCCGATTGTTTCCAAGAACCGAAGTATACACCACGACAGCAAAAACGGCCGCGATTAATAAGAACGAAAATATTTTTGTTTTGATATAGTTCATTGTTCCGTTTTAAAATATAATGCAATTATATTTTAGTTTCTCCTGTATTTTCAAAGTCTGCAATAAAGGCGGATAAGCCGTTGTATATACCCAGCGTGCATTTTTTAAGGTATGCGGGAGAATTCAATAGTTTTATTTCCGATTTATTGCTTATAAAGCCGAGTTCTATCAAAACGCTCGGCATACTGACGCCGCGTACGACAAACCACTGGTTTTCGCGTATGCCTCGGTTCCTGCTTTGCGCCCCTATCTGGGAGTCGAGTCCGTCCAAAATATTTTTTGCCATCAAAATACTTTCGGTGGTGTATTCTTCTTCCATCATTGAATTTAGTATGGAGTGAATTTCCTTGGGCGCCTCATGGTCGGCGAGTACCTGCCGGCGGTATTCGGGGGGAAGATACCAGACCTCGAAGCCGGACGCTCTGGTGTTCAAGGAGGCGTTTACATGTATCGATACGTAAAGAATGCTTTCTTTGTCTTTGAGTTTGACGGCATTCGCCATATTGACCCGGTCTTCTAGCGTGGGATACACGTCCTTGTTCCGCGTAAGCAGTATTTTTTTGCCGGGATAGGCCTTTTTGAGCATGGCGTACAGGTCAAGGCTTACCTTTAAGGCAATGTCTTTTTCCTTTACGATAACGGTTTTGCCGTTTTCCGTATACGAGCCGACGGTACCGGGATCCTTTCCGCCATGGCCCGGATCTATCAGTATGACGCCGACGCTGTATTTTTGTTCGTTTTTGGGAACGGTAAAAAAGGTTTCGAGTTTTTGGTACATTTCGGAGCTGATATAGGTCACTCCGTCTTTTTTATATGGGGCAGCCGCAAAGTCCGCCGAGCTATTGCCGAAGACCATCAAATCCCGGCCGATTTTGCAGCTGGCTTCCAAATCGTTCTTTTTAAAAACCAGTTCTTCCGAAAGCGGTTCCCACCACAATTCGAGCTTCAGTTTTTGCGCCGCCGCAGGTGCAGAGATATAATTTTCCGCCGCTGTACACAAAAGGCTTATAAAGAGAAAGAAGATGATTTGTAAAAATTTTGTTTTTCCGTTCATTTCAAATAAAACCGGACACGGCTCCAAAACAGTCTATTTTACCTCAAGACAAGCAATGCCGGGAAGCGTTTTACCTTCCAAAAATTCGAGGGAAGCGCCGCCGCCCGTCGAAACGTGGCTCATTTTGGCCGCAAGGCCGAATTTGTTCACAGCCGCCACCGAATCGCCCCCGCCGACAATACTTAAAGCGCCCTTTTCAGAGGCTTGTGCAATAAAGCGGGCCGTTTCGGCTGTTCCCTTCGAAAAGGCTTCAAACTCGAACACACCGACGGGGCCGTTCCACAGGATTGTCTTGGATGCAAGGATTATATCCTTAAACAGCTTTAGCGTTTTGGGGCCGACATCCATTCCCATCATATTATCGGGGATATTTTCACAATCCGTTAGCTGCGGTTCGGCATCGGGTGAAAAGGTTTTCGCACAGATATGATCGGCGGGAAGAACGATTTTTACGTTTTGTGCACGGGCCTTTTCCAAAAGATTTTTTGCAGTTTCAAGGTAGTCGGCCTCGAAAAGGGACGCGCCTATGTTACGGCCTTGCGCCTTTAAAAACGTATAGGCCATTCCGCCGCCGATAATCAGATTCGAGGCGCTTTTTAAAAGGCTTTCCAAAACACCGATTTTAGAAGAAACCTTCGCCCCGCCGATAATCGCCGTCATCGGTTTTTCGGGATTATGCAAAAGCGGTTCAAGGTAGGCAACCTCTTTTTCCATCAAAAAACCGCCGACCCTTTCTTTGACGAATTGGGCGATTTTGGCGGTGGAAGCATGCGAGCGGTGAGCCGTACCGAAGGCGTCGTTTACAAAAATATCACCGTAAGAGGCAAGTTCCCGAGCCAAAACGGCCTGCTCCGACTCGTCTTTGGACGTTTCTTCTTTGTGAAAACGAGTATTTTCGAGCATTAAAATACCGCCTTTGGGAAGCGCGGTAACCGTTTCAAGCTGCCCCATACACGAAGGAGCAAAAGAAACCGGCTTATTCAATAGTTTTGCAAGATGATCCGCGACGGGCCGCATTCTGTGCTTAGCGTTCAGATAGGTGTCCATATCAAAGGGGCGACCGTCTTTTTCGGCCTTTGCCTGCGCCTTTTTGGCGTCTTTTGAAGGGTCGCCCAGATGACTCATCAAAACCAACGAACGCGGGTTTTGCGCCAAAATATAGTCAATCGTCGGCAGGGCGGCCGTCATTCTCGTATCGTCCTGAATTATTCCGTCTTTCATCGGAACATTAAAATCCACCCGCATAATAATGCGTTTATCTTTTAACACAACATCTTTTACGGTTTTGATCATAGTCCGCACATCTCCTTCAAATCGGCCTTCCGATTACGGCATAGGCCGTTTTTCAGTTGTTTTCTTCTTTTTTGAATTCTATAAAATCGATTTCAACGCCGTTGGGATCGACGGCCGTCAGCATCTTTTTTCCGTCTTTTACGGTCCGCGGCGGTGCAATGATCCGAACATTTTTCGCTTTTAAATACTTTTCCGTTTCGCTTATCTGATTTATTTTTACGGTAAGGGAAATACGGCCTTCGCTTTTCGGCTGGGCACGTTCGTTACAAATCAGCTCAAGGTTCATACCGCTTTCCGGGTCGGTCAAAAAGGCTATCTTTTTATCGGGAGCGGCCGACATCATATAGTTAAAATGAAATCCCAAAATTTTTTCGTAAAATTCGACGGATTTTTCCATTTCGCACGTACGTATTGCAACACTATTAAAAAACATATTTCCCTAACTCCTTTTAGAGGATTATTAAGGCCTTTTCCGTTTTTGAAAAATGCAGGAACAAGCCGGCACATTTTCAAAAAAGAGGCCTTTTACTCCATAGAACACTTATACCACAATCAGGGTAAGAAGTCAATGAAAAATTTCGGCTGCTGCAATAAGGAAGTTTCGTAAACCTGCTGCATAAAATAGACCTGTTCGGAAACTTCAGTTTCAAAACAGGTTGCCTTAAAATGCGATGTTC
>CAUTPO010000021.1:0-20990 GCA_963540475.1 uncultured Treponema sp.
CGGTATTATGTTCCGTGCTCTTATGAACCCATACGAGTTATTAGCCGTGTTAGGCGAAAATTGATTTCCGTGGGTTATAAGCTTGCATGCTTGCGACACCGCAACGGACTTCGCTCTGGCAAAGGCGATACAAAACAATGCAAAAGTAATTTTTGCCGTCCCCTGCTGCCAACACGAACTCAACGCGCAAATAAGAAAAAACGCGGAAAAAATAACAGCAAAAAACAATCCCGTTTTTCCAATGTTCGACTACGGTATTGTTACGGAAAAATTTGCCTCACTTTTAACCGATACGGTCCGTTCAAAAATTCTGGAAAAACACGGCTATAAAGTAAATGTCGAAGAATTCATCGATACGGAACATACCCCTAAAAATATATTGATCAAGGCGGTAAAAACCGCACTTCCTGCCGAAAAAATGCAGGAAAAAATAAAAACGGCAGAATTTCAACTTAATCTTATCAAAGAATACTTTTTTATAAATCCGCTTTTAGAAAATCTATCAACCCAAAAATAAAGGAGATTTTATGATCTGTAAAAAAATTAAAACGCCCATAGGCAACCTTTATATTTTTGCTACAAATACAGGCTTAAAACGTATCGATTTTGAAAGCTCGAAATATCTTAAAAATCAACCTGATATTCTTAAAAACGGATCACCCGAAGTAAAAACAACAAACGATATAAAACAAGCGGAATCAATTTGCCTAAAAACCGAAAAACAACTGCAAGAATATTTTGCAGGTTCACGAAAAAGGTTCGATATCCCGCTCGACCCCGACGGATCGCCCTTTCAAAAGTTGGTCTGGGATTTTTTATACACAATACCATACGGAAAACTTGTCTCATATAAAACCGTAGCCAAAGGAATAAACAAACCGAATGCTTGCAGGGCTGTCGGTAATGCGAACGGAAAAAATCCGATTTCGATTATAATTCCCTGTCACAGGGTTATAAGTGCCGATAAAAGTTTTGGCGGATATTCATCAGGACTAAAAATAAAAAAGTATCTCATAAATCTTGAAAAAGCCTTGCCTGTGGATAACTTGTGATAAACTTCTGAAAACTTCCTGATAAAACCGATTTGTTTCACGTGAAACAATATATAGGCAAAAATAGCCTTAAAAAACCGAAAAATCTTTTAATTTTTTAGAGAATTTAGAAATAATTTTCCCGTTTTAGGATATTTTTAAAAATTTTAGAACCTTTATAAAAAATTGCTTATCAGATGGTTTTCAATGCTTGTGGATAACTTGTTAATTTATATCATATCTTTGTAGATAAAATTCAACAGATAATGGAAGTTCTATACAGAAACATTTATAGGATTAAATAATTTTTATATCTATAATCATAAAAAAAGCCTTATCCGGCTATTTTTATTCGTGCGGAGGATTTAATACCCCGATGCTCGCGTCGGAGTTATTGATTTAAAACACTTTTTTTCAGCCTTAAAAGAGCCTCTTCCAGCTCTTTCGGATACGGGTTTTCTGCATTTCGGCTTTTTTCAAAGGCCTCAATTTCTTCGATTTCTTCTTGAGTCGGAATATATTTTTCGGTTTTCCGTCTTTCGGAATACGGAAATTCACTTTCAACAACAATGGAAATATCTTTTACTTTAAACATAGGATATAACTCAGCAAATTGTCTGATTATCTTTTTTTTATACATCAAAATCTGCTGGCTCCACCCGGTGTGGCCGACTTTTATAATTGCTATTCCGTTTTTTATATCCGCCAATTCGGAATTTAAAGCAAGTTTTTGGTTTCCGATTATTTTTTCCCACGCATCATAAACGGAAAGAATTCGGCTGCCCGAATTTTCATCATTATATTTAATAAGACTGTCAAGTACTCGGGAAAATCCGTTTACGAGTTCCTGCGATGTCTTAAATCCTTTCATTTGTACACCTAGTAACTTCATCTTTTAGAGCTTCATCAACTCTGACTTGAACAAGTGCTGTATTTATCATTATAGCCTTCTTTTTAAGTATTTACTATTCATACATTCGTATTAATATTATATATTTAAATAGGCTGTTTGTCAATTTATAGTAATTTATAAAGATGTTTCTTACTGCTCTGTAATAGGCTTTTGTTTCATAACTTTTTTATAACCAAAGTTATGTTCATGAGCATAAACATAATGATCAAGTAAAATTTTATTCGCTGCAAATCCATACATCATTCCATCAAAATGTTAATCTAATATTTTAGAGATTTTTAAACTATTTAACTAAAAGAGGCTGCAATCAAATCAATTCTGTTTTAAGTCAGTCGATTTCAAGCGGTTGTGATTTTAATTCCATATGTTCATATAATCTGAAAAATTATTTAAAAAAGGCGGGAAAAAAGACTTTTATGAAAATTGTATGTCTAATTTCTTTTTCTTTTTTGTGCAGTCTTTAAGATACAAATTGATTAAATTTTGATACGGTATTCCTGAACTTTCCGCCATATTTTTAAAATATGCAATAATATCGTCATCAAGACGTATTGTTATCTGCTTCTTTAGCCTATCAACATAAGGGTTTTTAATAGCTTTTGAAAAATCATATTCTTCTCTCATAATTGCCCTCCATAATATTTTCCTTCATTTTTTGTAGCTTTTCTTGCCGAAATAATTCTAATAACATCACCTTCACGATAACAATGACATACAAGCAAAAGATGAAATTCATAACTCATGCCTAACATGAGAAAACGATCTTCATTTAAATCAGAATGTTCAGGATCAGACAATAATAAGGCTTTCTTATCATAAAATATAGTCGCAGCTTCTTCAAAACTTACACCATGTTTTGCCATATTTAGCTGAGCTTTTATTGAATCCCATTCAAACCTTATCTCATCCATAATTATATTATAATTATTATAAAATTAATTGTCAATATTACGCTTTATACTAATTTATAAAGATGTTTCTTACTGCTCTGTAATACGTTTTTGTTCCATAATTTTTTTATAATCAAAGTAGCATGGTATACTGATAAAATTATCGAGAATTTCCTTTTTTATAAAGTATATACATAATCCAGTTTTTCTTTTATTTCCGGCTCAAAATGATGGCTTATCATTATAACAGTTAATTCGGGGTTTTCAATCAGCTTTTTTTCAATTTCAATCGAATTTTTTAAATCGAGGGAAGAAGTACCCTCATCAATTAAAAGAATTTTTCTACCATGAATCAGAGCCCTTGCTATGGCTATACGTTGACGTTGTCCTCCCGAAAAATTCTTACCGTTTTCTTCAGCCATGGTATTAAGCCCGTTTTCAAATCCTGCTATTACATCTTCCAATGCAGAATTTTTTACTGCATTATCAATTTGTTCTTGTGAAAAATTGCCTTCCAAACATATATTTTCTTTAATCGTTTTATTAAATATATAAACATTTTGATCGATATACGCCACATTTTCTCTTAATACATTTTGATTTAAATCTGTTATATTATTGCCGTCATAATTTATACTGCCATTAAAATTTTCAAGCATACCACTAAGTAATTTCAAGATTGTGGTTTTACCGCTCCCCGATTTGCCGATTAATCCGTACTTTTTACCGATTTCAAATTTCATATTCAAATCGGATAAAATGTTTGTTTTGCCTTCATTATACGAAAAAGATACATTTTTCAGTTCAATTTCTTTTTTAAATGAAGGTAATTTAAGATTGCTTTTTGATTCGGTTCTAAGTGTCTCAAATTTTTTAAAAATAGCTTTTACTGATTTTATTTTTAAAATAAGATCAAATACACTGCTCATAGCTTTGGAAAGGTCTGTCGAAATTTTACTTGTTGCCATAATAGTTCCGATAGTTACAATTTGATTTATTGCCAAAAAACCGGTAAGGCCTAATATTGCTGTTTGAAAAACGGCAGTGAAAAACGTAACGGTAATGGTAGAAATAAGGTATTTTTTTGTCAAGTCAACCGTAGAAATAGCTCTTTCTTGAGAAATATCATAAACCGTTTTTTTAATTATACTTCTTTTATTAAAGGAAAAAAGAACATCAAAGCCAAGCAATACATCTTGTATTTTGGAAACAAAGGTCTGCATTTTAGTACTGAGCTTTATTGTACTCTTTGCTATCATTTTTTCGAATAATTTCGGTAAAAGTAGAAGAATCAAACTTCCGCAAAAGGCAGCACCGGCAATAATCCGATTAATCAATAACAAGGCAATAAAAGAAGACAATATTGTTGCAGTATGCATAACCATATAAAAAATACTGACAAGTCCGTTTGCTTCAATCGTTTTTATATCATTTTCCATCCATGAAAGATATATAGAAGAATTTTCTTTATGATAGTCGTTATAAGAACATTTTTCTATTTTTTCGGCAATGTCGGTTCTAATTCCGATAATAATTTTTTGGACTGTTTTTGCTCTTACTATTTCAAAAATATAATTTATCAGATAGGTTATACACCAACCTATAAGAAGTAAGACTGTGTACCTGAAAAATAGTTGAAAATCAAGACTGATTACCGCATTTAAAATATATATGCCGATATAGGCCATACCTATCTGTAAGGCAGAAACAAAAAAACCGAGAAACCAGGTAAATATACTTTCCGGTAAAAATTTTATAATATATTTTTTCATATAAATTGTTTTACCCTCCATTGTTTATTATTATATATTAAGGATAGCAGTGATAATACCACTGCTATCCTCTACCCTAAATCAGAATCTTAGAGTACAATTATAATTATTGTAACATCCATACCCATTGTATTTGCCTCCTTATATATAAATTTTGTAAGCTTACACACTAATAGTAATACATATCAATTTATATGTCAAGTAAATTTAACAAAATTTTATAACTTTTTTTTAAAAATTTATTATTTTTTTTCTTAATTTTCGGTAATAAATTTTCCGTCTTCGACAAAAAAGACTTTTGTCTCGGCTTTGCGGTAATTTTTATATGGTTCACCGGGAAGGAAGGTACAAAAGAGCTGCTCGTATTCAGGCAGCAATTCCATAAATTTTTGGCGTTTTTCGGGGTCTAGCTCCAAAAGAATATCGTCCATCAAAAAAATGGGCTTTCTTCCCGAAGCCTTACTGTATTCTTGGGCTTGCAAAATTCGCAATATCAATGAAAGCAGCCTGCATTGTCCGTTGGAAGCCCGTTCCGTAAACGGTTTTTTGTCTTTTATAAAGTGGATTCTATCACGGTGCGGTCCTATCGAAGTACTTCTGTCTGCAATATCAAACTGTCTTTTTTCTGCAAGCATAATAAGCAAATCTTTTTCGGTTTCTGCTTTAACCGCAGGTCTATATACAATTTCGACGCCGGAAACACCGCTTATTTTTTCGTAAACGGCAGGAAACGATTTATTATATATCTCAATAATTTTTTTTCTTTTCTCGGTAAGAGTAAAGGCAATCGAAGCAAATATTTCATCTATCGAATCCAAAAGGTTTGTTTTTCGTTGCTCTAAAGTTATATTCCTCGATTTTAAAATTTTAGAATATTTAACTAGCTGTTCTATATAGCCGGGATTACAAAGTGAAATGGACTGATCGATAAAAAAACGTTTACGGGCAGGTGTTCCTACCGCAAATTCTATATCGTCTCCATAAAAAAGAATACATGGAATTGTGCTTATTAGATCTTTACCGCTTTTTATCTTTTTAAAATTTTTTTGAATTTCTTTTTTTTTATCTTTTGCAGTAACGGCAATCGTATGGCTAAGTTGTTCCGATTCTTTATATAAGGCACGTATGGAAAATTCATTCGTATCTTTTGCAAATATTTGATTTAAAGAGCGGGTTCTAAATGAATTACCGTAGGCTGAAAAGTACAAGCTTTCTAAAAGGTTGGTTTTTCCTTGTCCGTTTTTTCCGACAAGAAATATCTCGGGCGAGGAAACATCGATAGTTGCGTTTTCCAAATTTCTAAAATTATAAAGAGAAACGGAAAGAAAGGGCACCTTTTAGATTTACTCCAACTTATTCGGTCTGCATCGGCATAATGATATGAAAAAAGTCTTCTGCAGGTTCCGGTTTTAAGGTAACGGCTTTCATTGCTTCGGTAAATTCTATCTTTATCCTGTCACTCGTTATAGTTTTTAAAGGATCTTCAATATAAAGATAGTTTACGGCGATCATTATTTCTTCGCCGTCGTATTTACACGGAATTTCTTCCCGCGCATTTCCTATCTCACTTTCTTGTGATGAGACTATCAATGTACCGGGTATCAGATTAAGGAAGATTCTTCTTGTTTTTAGTTCAACTAAAAGAGATACGCGTTTCAAGGCTTCTATAAACTCAGTTCTTTCTACTTCGAAAAAACTGGTCTGGTTTGCCGGTATAACTCTTTCGTAGTTTGGAAATTGTCCGTCGATTAAAACCGAAGAAAATTTATACGAATTGAAATTAAAAAAGATGTTTTTTTCACCGATTCCTATTTCGATATTGCCTTCGTCTCCGGCTCTTTTGTTTATGATGTTTAGGATTTTAGGAGGAACTATTACGCCCTTAAATTCTGGAATAGCTATACCGAAATCTTTTTTGATATGAGCAAGCCGCCGTCCGTCGGTAGCAACAAAAAGCAAGTTGTTTTCTTTATTTTCAACATAGACGCCGTTCATAAAATAGCGTGTTTCGTCATCGGAAACGGAGAAAACCGTTTGATGGATCATTTCTTTAAATTCTTTTGCAGGAATATTAAAGAAATTGACATTATCGGGGTCTGTAAATGCGGGAAAGTCGTTTTCTGGAATGGTTTTAAGTTGAAATTTGGCTTTTTTTACAGCCGATTTTATGGTTATTTTTTGGTCTTTTTGTTCAAGTTCTACTTCGCCGGAAGGTAAAGATGATATTACGTTCATAAATTTATCGCAAAATACGGTTGTAGAGCCTTCTTCTATTATATTTACAGGAATTTTTGTTTCAAAGGTTACTTTTATATCTGTAGCCCTTATTGTGAGGCTTCCGTCTTTTACGGATAATAGTACATTAGATAGAATAGTAAGAGCGGTTTTAGTTGCTATTATTTCTTGAGCTATGGCAATTTCCTTTAAGACTGTATCTCTGTCAAAAATTATTTTCATTTGTACCTCTTTATTATATCTTAAATATAATTTTAGTAGTTGTAGTAATAGGGGCTGTGAATTTGTTGATAAGTCTTTTAAACATATATAGTATATAGGGCTACGGGTTTGATAAGTGCGTGTTTTTTATGCACGGTTTGTTCCGTAATTCCATATAAAAAAAATTATCCACAAAATTCATTATTATATTAACATAAATTCAAAAAAAAATACAGAGGTTTTGCGGCTGTTTTTGGTTTAAAACGAAAATTCGGGAAAAGATGTTGAAAAATCGTGTAAAATTTTATGCCCCAAAGCGGAACTATATGCCTAAGGTATCTTATAGATCATAATTTGCCTATTAATGTTTATGTTTAGCGGGATTATCGTCTTAAACGGACTCCTTCGATGTCTGAGCTGAATAATTCGCGCAAATCGTTTAAACCGAGGGCCATAAGGGCCATTCGGTCAATTCCTATGCCCCATGCGAGAACGGGAACTTCTACACCCATTGTACGCGATACTTCAGGACGGAATATTCCTGCTCCGCCAAGCTCAAACCAGCCGAGCACGGGATGTTTTATGTGTACCTCGATTGAAGGTTCGGTAAATGGAAAATAACCGCCTACGTATTTTACTTCATCGGCGCCTGCAATTTCGACAGCAAACATTTTTAAGATACCTAAGAGGGTTTTCAAGTTTACCTCGTTTCCGAGAACAATGCCTTCGGTTTGATAGAAGTCCGAAAGATGGGTTGCGTCAACCTTATCGTACCGAAAACAGCGGGCAATACCGAAGTATTTGCCGGGAATTTTTGCCTTTGCAAGCTGATGGGCTGAAAGAACCGTGCCTTGACTGCGTAAAAGGAGTCTTCGGGTAAATTTTTTATCAAAAGAGTAATTCCAGCCGCGACTGCCGGTGTTTCCGCCTGTTTCGTGGGCCTGTGCAACGTTTGTTAAAAACGGTTCTTCTATTGTTTTTGCATGTGTCGGGTTTTTGATGTAATATACGTCGTGAATATCCCGCGCTGCATGAAATTGAGGCATAAAAAGGGCATCGGAGTTCCAAAAGTCGGTTTCGACAAGCGGTCCGTCGAATTCTTCAAACCCGAGTGCTGTGAGTTTATCCTTTACTCCTTCCAAAAAGTCGGAATAAGGGTTTGTTCTGCCCGATAGTATTCTTGCAGGTGGAAGATTGATGTTGTAACTTCTGAATGTTTGGTTTTTCCAGCTGCCTGTTTTTAGGCTTTCGGAAGTCAGTTGGCCGGTTTCTTCCCCTGTTATGCCTTCCGCCTCTATTCCGTTTTGAATGGGTTCGGCTTCTTCCGTAAGGCTATACGAAACGGAGTCCCGTTCCGTGATTTTAAAGGGGCTGTCCGCGGCTCCGCGTTTTTTGGCAATCGTATTGATGATCGACAGTTCTTCGGAACTAAGATCGTCTTCGGCAATGGTGCGGTTATTTGAAGTAAGGCCTTTTTTTAAAAGGGCTAAAACCGTTTTAAAACGCTCCGATACGGGCTCCTTGACGAAAACGGCCTTTTTTTCTTCGTTCATTTTTACAGCTCCCTCTTTGGAAAGGTTTCCAAAAGCCGAGCCGACATCTTTGTTTTCAAGGCCGAGAGCTGCCGCAATTTCCGGCAGTTTTAAACCGTTTTTTTCTTTTAAAAGGTTTAAAATCCTTTCCTCAGGGGTTCCCCGCTCCGCAAAATCGGCTCCTATCGGAGTTAGTTCGAAAAAAAGGCGTGTTTTTCTGCCCGTTTCTTTTATAAGATTTTTCATTTTAAGCCACGAAAAAACCTGATTTGCATGGCCTTCTTTATATTTTAATGTCAGTTCCAGTTTTTTGTTATCCAGCAGTTCGCCTATCTTGAAATTTTTTAAAACCTTTATTTCCAAAGGATGCAAATTTTTTATAACCGTTTTTATGTCCATATTTTGCTCCGTATTCGCGTATTATATCATATTTTTGCCGCAGTGTCTAAACCCGCAGTAAAAAAGACTTGGAAAATGCTGTTAAATGTGCCGGCTTATAGTTGTATGTATTTCGGTGAGATGGAGGTGTTGATGTTATAAAAAGCTACGGCTGTTTTTAGTAAACAACTGAAAATTATGATAAATTTGAAATATCACGAAAAAAGGCGGTTTTCGGCTGTTAGTTTTCAGCTTTTTCGTTTTTCCAGTGCCAGCAGCTTTTGTATCTGTTGAAAAAGACAGTAAAACGTACTACAATTCTTACAAAAAGATAGAGAGTCTGCAAAAGCATAAGGACAAGGGTGTATTGTGGAATAATGAAATATAACGGACAGGTCGCCGGAACGAAAAAATCGGGCAGCCCTTCTTTTCTTTTTTCGTTGGTGGCGGAAAGCAGGGATTCTATAAAAAGCACGTTATAAAAAGTTATGATCGCTGTTTGGAACAAGATCGGAGCTGCGGTTTGCCATACCAAAACCGCCCCTATTCCTGCCGAAAAAAGAATATGCAAAATAAGGCGGAAACTGTATTTTCCGGTGTGTATGATCGAAAGAATGCCCGTAACAAAGGCAGCTCCAAAAGCAGTAAATATAATAAGTTGGGTAATACTAAAACCAAATACCAGCGGGCGGGCATCTGCTGCTCTTACGGCAGGAAAGGAATACAGGGCGGCCATTATCGCAATAGCCATAGTGCCCTCGCTAGTGCTGATTTTTGAAAAACGCATAACTCCGTTTTTCAGTCTTTCCCAAAAGGTGCCGATTTGTCCGATATACAAAAACTGATATGCACAAAAGAGCAAAACCGTATTTGTAGTTCTAAAAGTCAGCATTAATATTCCCGTTAAAAGACCGGTAACAAAGCTGTCTAAAAAATGGTCGAGATATTCGCCCAAGGCAGAGCCCGTACCAGTACGCCGTGCCTGTATACCGTCGGAACAATCTCCTACGATATAGGCAAAGCACAAAAGCGGAATAAGCCACAGGCAAATTCTCGTATCGTGTACATAGTTTATATATGCTATCAAAAACGAAATCAGAACAAGGCTGTTTGAACATATCGTTATAATATTTGCCGGAATACTTTTGGGTAAAACGTTAATCAGCGGATATACAAAAAATTTATATATCGGCGGCGTAAGCAGAGAGTTGTCTTCCGCACTATAGGAGTATTTTTCCATAACTAAAAAATTTTATTGCGGCCTTTTGTAGTTTTTTATTTCCGTTTTGATCTTTGTAATCAGTTCGGTATGGGGAATGCGTACTTGTTCCATAGAATCTCTAAAACGTAAGGTTACGGTGTTATCTTCTTTGGAATCGTAGTCGACGGTAACGCAAAAAGGCGTTCCCGCTTCGTCTTGGCGGCGGTAGCGCTTTCCAATAGCTCCGGCCTGGTCATAGTCGGTCTTAAATTCTTCCCTGAGTTCGTTTCGGATTTCCACTGCCAGTTCAGCAAGCCCGTCTTTTTTCATTAAGGGAAGAACTGCAACGGTAACCGGCGCAATATTCGGATGGAAGCGCAAAACCGTTCGCCAATCGTCATCATTACCCTTATCCGCAACCTTTTCTTCGTCGTAGGCATCGCAGATAAACATAAGTACGTTGCGCGTTAATCCTGCCGACGTTTCTATGATGTACGGGACATATTTTTCGTTTCCGTTGTCCTGATCGATGTACTGCATATCCTTGCCCGAATATTCGGTATGGCGCGAAAGGTCGAAATTCGTGCGGTTATGGATTCCTTCAAGTTCTTTAAAGCCCATCGGGAATTCGTATTCGATATCGTAGGCGTCCTTTGCATAGTGTGCAAGTTCGTCCTTTCCGTGTTGGTGCCATTGCAGCTTATTCGTCCGCACGCCGTATTTTTCGTAAAAAGCCCAGCGCTGTTTTTTCCAATAATCGAACCATTCGTCGTCGCTTCCGGGTTTCACGAAAAACTGCATTTCCATCTGCTCGAATTCGCAGGTTCTGAAAATAAAGTTTTTGGTTACAATCTCGTTTCTGAACGCCTTTCCGATTTGCGCAATACCGAAGGGAATTTTCATTCTATTGGATTGAATGATGTTTTTATAATTGACATAAATTCCTTGGGCCGTTTCGGGGCGAAGATAGATTAAACTCGAATTGTCGTCGGTGGGGCCGATATGAGTTTTAAACATAAGATTGAATTTGCGTGTGTCGGTAAGCTCGCCGCCGCAGTCGGGGCAAACCTTTTTTTCGAGGTTTTCCGGTTCCAAATGGTCGGCCCTAAACCGTGATTTACATTTTTTACAGTCAACAAGCGGATCGGTAAAGTTTTCGACATGCCCTGAGGCCTCCCATGTTCTCGGGTGCATCAAAATTGCGGCGTCAAGTCCGACGATATTATCGTGCAGCTGGGTCATTTCCTTCCACCATGCACGGGAAACGTTGTTTTTAAGCTCTATACCCAAGGGGCCGTAATCCCACGCGCCGTTTTGCCCGCCGTAAATTTCGGACGACTGAAAAACGAATCCGCGCCTTTTACAAAGGCTCACTATTTTTTCCATTGAAATTGTATGATCTTCCATGGGAATACCCTCTTCGCAATTAATTTTCAAAATTATAGTCTTTTTTTTAGCTTTATACAAGAGGCTATCCGAAAGAAAAGCTCGTTCAGCTATCGAAAAAACACATCACCGTATGTAGTTTTCTTTTAAAAAACGGAAAATACTGTCTTGACCTTTTGGGGGATAAAGGGTAAGCTGTATCTATGGCTTTTGCAACCAGTCAACAGTTAAATAAATATTATGATTTGTACAAAGATATTGACGTAACCTTTTCTAAAGAAGTTATCGCAGCGCTGAGCTTTAACCCGCGCCAAGCCTTTGTCCGTTGTTCGGGAGGGCAGTGGCCGTGTATTATTAATTCGGTTTCTATGACAAAAGCTAAAATAATGTGCGGGAAAAAAAGCGGTTTTGTCGAAAAACTAAAAAGCGGGGTTACTTCCGTCAATATACGGTTTACTTTTTTTGAAAACAACCTTGCGTTTTTCGTGGCGGCCAAACTAATCGGAATTTCCGCCTATGATGATGTAAACCACGATCTTATTTTAATCAGTTTTGAATACACCCAGCGGGCACCTGACGATCTGATAGAAAAACTCGGCATTTTGCTGGAGGCGAATATCAATTCGCAAAAGAGGAAAAGCGAACGGATAACGCTTACTGCGGAAAACGTGCGCAAAATAAGCCTTGATCAAAAAGAAACGGTTGTTTTTTTAAATAATGTTCCAAGGCGGTGCATTTTAAAAGATATATCATTTTCGGGCGCAAAACTTTTTCTTGTCGGAGTTGCCAATTTTGTGTTGAATAAAGATATAATTATACGGCTTACCTTTGACGATCCGCACGCGGTTTTGGCCATTAAGGGCCGGTCGATCAGGGCCGAACACGTTGAAGGGCGGAAAGACCTTGTGGCTATCGCTATGGATTATTATCCTGAAACAATTCCAATGATTTATAAAATGTATTTAAACCGTTATTTTTCTCTTATGCGTACATCCTCGCAGGAAGAACAAGAAGAGCCGGAAGAGGCTCATACTGAAAACCAATAAAAAAGACCGAACCGTATTCCCAGTCTACTTTCAGGAGCCGCTATGAACAATCCTCTCGATTCGCTTCTTTACATAACCGTATCGCCGGAGCAGATACAAAGGGATTTTTCGGGTTTGGACCCATCCATTCCCCTGCCCGTCCGCATTCCCGAACCGTCTTTTGGAAAAGAATTTAAGCCGGAAGATATAACCGCTGAGGTCATTTTGGCCGGAATGCTTACCGTTTTTGCGTATGACCGCGAAAATGCGAATATTCGGTATTACAGAAAGATATTCAATATTTTGCGGCCCGAAATTCGTAAGACCATCATGAATGCGGCCGTTTTAAAAATAAAAAACGGCGATTTTGATTCTGCAGAGGAGCTGCTTTTGGCCTTGGAGGGGCTCAATCCGTCCGATACGGCTGCCCGCCTCAATTTAGCCCTGCTGATGGAAGAACGCTGTACATTTTTCGAGTCCGCCGACTTGTACGAAGAAGCGAAAATTTACGAAGAAAGGGCCGAAAGCCTGTATGAGTTGCTGATAAATTCGGAACCGCCTATGCCGGAAGCCTTTTTTAACGCCGCCTATTTTTTTGTAAAGCAAAAAAACTATAAGCGGGCCAAATCTTTGCTGCAAACGTATTTACAGATAGAAACTGCCGCAACCGAAACGGCGGAAACCCGCAAAAATAAGGCTGAAATGCTGCTAAAATCCATCGAAGAACAGGCCTTGGACGACAGCCTTTTTGAAGAAGCCTATAGGCTTATAAATTCGGGCCGGGAAGAAGATGCCGCTGAAAAGATTAAAGCATTTTTGCGGAATAGGCCAAAGGCATGGAACGGCTGGTTTTTGCTGGGCTGGGCCTTGCGCTTGCTCGGCCGCTGGGAAGATTCGAAGGCCGCGTTTTTGCAGGCCTTGGAGCTGTTAAAACAGGCCGAAAATTCCGAAACCACTTCTTTTTCGAGCATTTTAAACGAGCTTGCCATCTGCAATATCGAGCTTGGCCTGTTTGACGAGGCGGAAAAAAGCCTTACGGATGCGCTGCATTATGAGCCGGAAAACATAAAAACGATTTCGAATTTGGGGACCCTGGCCTTAAAACGAGGTAACACAGCCGAAGCGGAGGCCTTTTTTGCCGCCGTTTTGGAAATAAACCCGAACGATAAAATCGCCTTGAACGTTTTGGGCAAGGACCAGCCGTTTTAAAACGGGGGTTTAATCGGCATTTCGGTTTTGGCGTTTTTTTGAAGCTGGGCAGTCAGGCTTTTTAGGTCTTTCGGATAATCCGCCGTTATCCGCACCGTTTTTCCGGTTGCCGGATGGATAAATTCGAGGCCATAAGCGTGCAGGGCCTGCCTTTTTATCAAGGGCTGCTCTTCGTACTTGTTCCCGCGCCAGCCGGTTTTTATCTGTGAAAGGTACATGGGTGCCCCGTTCCCGTAAAGGGGGTCGCATAAAATCGGAAACCCGAGGTGCTTTAGATGGGCCCGTATTTGGTGTGTGCGTCCTGTAACAGGCGAGGCTTCCAAAAGGGTAAAACGGCGGAACCGCTCCAGCACCGTAAATTCCGTAAGGGCGTTTTTTCCGTGCTTGTTGTCGATAACGGAGCGGTGCAGCTTATCGCCGTCGATTTTCAGTTTTGCATTACAAGAAAAAGCGTTTTTTTCCGGGGCGCCTGCAACAACTGCGTGATATGTTTTTTTTATATCCCTTTTTGAAAATTGCAGGTTCAAATTTTTGTGTATTTCGGCATTCAGAGCGAACATCATCAAGCCGGAGGTATCCTTATCCAGCCTGTGGACGGGGTACGGCCTAGTCTTTTCGTTATTTTTTAAAAGAAATTCAGCCAGCAGTATGTCGAGCCGGCTCTCGTCCTCCTCCCATCTTCCTGCAACAGATAAAAGTCCCGCCGCCTTATTTACGATAACTATACCGTCGGCGTTATAAACAATTGAAAAGGGATTTTTCATGCTATTTCAATATCATTTTCCTTCCTACGTGTCAAGGCGGAATTTGCCGGGATTCGGTATGCCGGAAAAGAAACCCCTTTTATAGGGACAAAACGAATTTCGATAAAAAAAACGGCAAACAGTGCATAAAATTACACAAAACACTTAAACCCGCGTTGATTTTTTTTTATTTATCGGATATACTAAAGATATGTCAGATAAACAAAAGCTAATAGTTGATAGTGAAAAAATAGCAACTGCAATTCGTTTGGGCGTACCCATAACCATCACCTCTTATACACTTCCCCGCGAAACGGAAGAATATATAAACGATGTTATCGTGGAATTCTTAAAACAGCTGTACCGTCCTGAAATTGCCGACTATATAATGTATTATACAAAAGAACTTACTACAAACGCAAAAAAAGCCAATACAAAACGTGTTTACTTTAAAGAAAAGGGCTTGAACATTCATAAAATCGAAGATTATGAAGAAGGAATGAAAACCTTTAAAGAAGATACGTTGGAAGATATTAACCATTATCTGAAACTACAAAAAGAGGAAGGCTTGTACGTTAAACTTTCACTGCAGGCTACCTCAACCGATATAATTTTGGAAGTTACGAACAATGTTACGCTTGCCCGGCCCGAATTCAAACGGATTTTTGATAAGGTTGTCCGTGCAAAACAGTTTTCGTCGCTGGATGAGGCGTTTACGCAGGTCTTGGACAGCACGGAAGGAGCGGGACTCGGCCTTGTCATTATGATTTTGATGCTGAAAAAAATGGGCTTGACCGAAAAAGCGTTTGAAACCAAGGTCGAAAAGGGCATTACCATAAATAGGGTTACTATTCCCAGAGATATGGAGTTTAAACAGCAGGCGGAACCCCTTACCAAGGCCATCGTCGAATTCATAGACGATATTCCGCAATTTCCTGAAAACATTATGCAAATTCAGCGTGCGATAAATGACCCTGATTCAAAAATTACCCGCATCGCACAGCTGATAAGCAACGACATCGGTCTTTCGGCCGAGCTTTTAAAACACGTAAACTCTGCCGCCTTTTCGCTCGTAAAACCGTGCAAAAACATTTCGGACGCCGTCAAGCTTATCGGTATGCGCGGAATTCAAAACCTTTTGTATTCAATCGGCAGCATTCAAATTTTGGACGTTAGCGCGCATGAACAGAAAAAGCTGTGGAACGACGCCTATAAACTAGCCTTTTTCTCTTTTAATGCCGCAAAACTTACGGGAAACAATGTCATTATTGAAGATGCCTACGTCTGCGGTCTTTTGCACGACTTGGGAAAGATTATCCTTAATTCGATGTATCCTGAGCTTATCGTAAAACTTGCCGAAATTCAGGCTGAAAGAAATATTCCGCCGCAGGTTATGGATATGATTATGGGCGGTATGGAACAGGCCGAAATCGGAGCGCAGCTTGCCGAAAAATGGGATCTTCCGAAGATGATTATTGCGACGATCCGCTACCAAAACGATTACGAAAAAGCGCCTGAAGACACAAAAGAGCTGGTCGAAACAATCTGTTTTGCCGACTTTATGCTTAATTTTTCGGAAGGAAAAATCGAATACTATCAAATCCCGCAACCGCTTTTGACCAAATTTAAAATTAAATCGATGGAGCAGCTGCAAAAATTGTGTGAACGCTTTGAATTCGGTTTTGAAAACGAATAAAACGTTCATTCGTGGAGGGTTTAATATCCCGAGTCTCTGCGTCTAGCTTGTTTATTTTTTTCTGTAAGGGGAGCGGATGGGAATTTTTACGTTCCTTATTGTCCAGTCTTCTTCCGCCTCAGGATCAAGGTTCGGCATAAACCGGTTTTGTTTGACGGTTTTCATAGTTTTACCGGCTGTAATCGATTTATACCACCAATCATATACGTGAATGTTTGTTTTTACCTTAAAAAATTCGAAATCCGGTTCTTCGGAAACAAAGCCTATAGGATCGTATTCATAAAATTTCAAACCTGAAGTCTTTGTATTGGGCGCAAGCTCATAGGGTGTCCAGTTTTGCGGGATATAGTTGTTGCCTATCATTTTTTCGTAATCGGTCGGCATACTGTACCCATAAATCAGCTTAGTATGAGTGTCGAGGGCATATAAATCATTGTTAAGCGCCCGCGTAAAAACCGACATACTTTTTGCTGCTGTTGCGGTAAATTTAAAGAAGACAAAACGCTTTAAAAATTCGGCTTCGGCAGGATCGTCGTAAAGCGGAACCTTGTAAGGGTGTACGGCTTCGATTTTATAGTACGTTACATCGTCCAAACGGTTTGTTATATTGAAAATAATTGTTGTTCCGGGAATATATTCTTCTTCGTATTTATATGTTTTACCGGTTTTACCCCAACCGTCCACAGGATTACAAGCCTGCCACTTGAATTTGCCCGATTTAAAAAGCAGTTCGATTGCAGGGGCCGAACCCTTAAACGGCGACGTAATTTTTGCCATGTGGATAAGCATATCGCCCAACGCCGCCTTGCCGTAAATGCTGTCCGGGTTTTCGGTATCCCGATTCATGCCTGTTCCTGTTTGTGCAAACAGAATCTCTGAAAACAATACGGCAAGGCCGAAAATAAGGATTAAAGCTTTTAATTTCATTTGGTAACCTCTTAAAAAATAACCGATTTTTTTATTCCTTATAATGGTTGTCAATATATTTTGTAATTATGTGCGTAAGCAGCGCTGTTCCGGCATAAGTCAAAAAGATCCATGCGTCTTTGCTGATAGCACCCAAAATACTGTTTTTAAGCCATAAGCCCAGATATCGCGTCAATATGAAAACAACAAAGATAACTAAAGATACTCTATACAGATTAAAAGGGTGAACAATTATTTTAAACTTGTGATCATATTCAGCACGTTTATTTCTGTGCCGTTTTTCAGCCTTCTTGTATGAGGCATCTAAATCATCTTCTTTATCTTGACTGTTGTTACAGCCGGATTTTTCTATTCCATTTTTCGTTAAGTCTTTTTCCAGAGAAGTTATCTTCTGTGATTGGTCTAATAATTGCTCAGTCTTCATTTTCATAACGTGAAAAATACAGCTTCATTTCTTTTTTATCGATGATACCGTTCATAATACCGTTATTACGCTTTAAAGCGACTTCCCAAGGACTACCGGGCTGGTGTGACCATGCCGATAATTGGCCGGCGGTTTTTTTTCCGAAGGTATACAATACTTGATTAACTAAATTTTCCAACCCTTTGGAATTCAAGAATTCAATATCTTTGTTATCAATATCAGGAATTTTCGTAAATACATTTTTTTCTTTATGGACCAAGGTGTGAACTTTAGGATATACAGGGCCGTAATTCCACGCACGTGCATGTTCATTTATAAGATTAAGACCTGCAGAAAGCATAAGCCCGTCACAAATGTACATTATCTTATGCAGCTTTGTTTCATTAAATAATATAGGAGATTGACCATTACCGGCAAGGTCTTTATTTATTTTTTGTAACTGTAAAATGATATACTTTGCGAATGTGATACTGTCTATCATAAAAACCTCCCGTAGTAATAATCTTTATCCTTATACTTTGTAGTATAAAATAATTATAGAATATTGTCAAGGAAAAAAGAAATACCCGACCGATTCGGTGGATCGGCCGGGTATTTGCGGCAAGTAGTTGAATTATTTCCAACTGATTGTATAAACTACCTTTACCGTACCTTTCGAGCGTGTTTCATCATGGTTATCTACCTTATACGTAACGACAAAGTCTTTTTCTTCACCGTCACGAAGGGTAAAGTTTTCGTCGTAGGTAATCGTTACGCCCTTATAGGAAATTTTTCGGTTGGGATTGGGCTTTGTGCCTGCAAATTCGGCAGGTAACGGAATGTCATCGGAGCGTTTTATATTAACATTGGCCTTATCTACCACCCATTGCCCCGCCGCTTCATCATAAATGAGCGGGAAAACGCTATTGTTATCGATGGCTTGCAGCGGGTACATCGTAGGTGCGGGAACAGGCCAGAAGCCTGTTGTCCATTCCGCCCACCAATAATCATGGCGGTTTGCCTTAATCAGATAATTGGAGAAAGACATCTTTAAGTCGGAAAACGAGGAAAATTCGGCTTTCAGCCAATTAGGACCTGCAGATTTGTCTTTTCCTACTTTGATAAAATCTTCCGACTGAACCTGTACCCATTTTCCTCTGTTGTCTTTAACGGGGAACATATAATCCCACAATTTCGCAACATTGCTTCCACCGCTTATCTGAACTGCGCACTTACGTGAAATATGCACACCGCCTATATAATTGGGGCTAAAATGATCGTTGCCTTCCGTAGACCAGGACTCTAAACTTTCATTTTCAATTTTGGGAGTTATACTAAGGCGCATTTTCGGCTCAAAAGAAACCGAAACGGCAGCATTTACCGCTCCAACCGTTAATACGGCGTATGTTTTATCGGCAATGGAAGCTTCGGGAGTAACACCCTCCCATGCTTTAACAATGTGCCGGAGTTTCGGAGCTGCGATAAATTTGACCTTCTCACCCTTTTTTACATAATCACCGGATTTAATGGGATTCCCATTATGCAAGGCAGTAAGGGCTCCGCCATCTCCATCTACGAAAAATTCAATCTTATAGGACTGCTCGACCTCGATTGCGGCATAAGCACTTTTTTTGCTTGCAGTCTGTTCTCCGTGTACCGTATTGTTCGTATTCGTAACTAAGCAATAATAGTATGTTATGCCGGCGGCGGAGGCGTTGGGTGTAAAGGTGTATTCGTCCTTATCGGCTCCCGTTACGGCCGTTCCTTCTGCCGCAGGCGAGGCAGCCTTGTACCATTGATATGATAAGGTGCCCCCGTCTTTGGATAAGGCTTTTACTCTAATGGTAAGCTGTTCTGCACTGTTAAGGCGAAGGGTTTTGCCTTTAGGCTGTTCCGTTATTTCAGGGTTTAAAGCGTCGGACTGAATTTGCCCGTCAGTTATGTGGCATTTTGCCCGTTCACTTTCAGTTTGTTCCGATTTATTGTTATCCGCATTCGTGTTTTTGACGATGCAGTAAAAATAGCATTTTGTTTCGGTTGAGGTATCGGTTATTTTGTATGATGCTTCCGTTGCACCCGGAATTTCGGTTCCTGTTTCCGTCTTATTTTCGGCCTTATACCATTGATATGAAAGCGTTTCGCCTTCAGGTACAGGTTCTGTTTTTACCTCAAAAACAAGTTCGGGGCTGTTCAGTTTTGCATAACCGTCTTTGGGCTGTTCCAAAATAACGGGTTTAACGGCCGTATATTTCGGATTTTTATCTTTGGTTATGGTCTTTTTTGTTATTTTAAGTTTTTCTTTATATGGAGAAGAACCCGCTTTGTTGGCCTTTCTTCCGGCAGGCTGCGTATAAGCAGGATTCTGTTTCGGTTTATAGTCGGAATTATTTATGTTATCCTTTATCCATTGGTACAGAACAACGGAACCGTCTTCTTTTACAAAGCCGACGGGGTCGGTCAGATAAAAGGGTTCGGAAAATTGAGTGTGTATTCCCGTTGAGGGCGCCGCGTAATCCGTCCAATTTTTAGGAACATTATTTCCAAATACATTTGGCATCTCAGACGGTTCACTGTAATAAAATAAAAATTTGGAATACCGGTCTACACAAAACATGGAGCTGCCGTGATCCCCGCCGACTGCGCCTCCGGCAGAACTTGCTGTAAATTTAAAAAAGTGAAAGCGCTCATCTTTTGGGTCGATAGCCGGTGTATACCCTATTTCGGCCCACCGGTCTTTTCTGTTTTTATAACGGTAAACTTTTACATTCCAAATTTTTTTTATACCCGAACCTATTCCGGAAGGAACGTTGTCGACCATTTCAGGACTGCCGCTCCAGCTTCCTTCCCTAAATTTATACGAGGCAACAATGCCGTCCATACTGGGCATATTAAGAATCCAATTATCGAATTTAGCTGAATCAAAGTTTCCATCATCGCTGCTGTCGGGCTCTCCTTCTTTATAATAGGCCCAAGGATCGGCTTCCATGTATTCCGTTTTGATTTTTATGATAAATTTATTGTTACCGTGCGGGTCTTTGGGGTTGTAATCGGCCCCGCCGCCGCCCATAGAACCGTCCTGCTCCAAAAAAAGGTATTTTTGTATTTCAAGATTTGAACCGTCTATGGTCTTCAGCATTACGGGCACGGTAACAAGTTCCCCTTCTTTTAAATTGGCCTGTCCGCCTGGTCCTTTTATTGCTATTGAAACTTCAACAGCGGCGCCGGTATCATCCTTTACGGCAACACTTATATCATCAGGATAAACTATTGCATCTTTTGCGTTTACTTTTCCTATAAAGTCTTCCCCGTTGGCTTCGGGGTACAGTTTTACACCGCATACCGTTATAGATTGTACGGTCAGCGTTTTTTTATCTCCGCCGTCTTTAATGGAACGTTTGTACCATGATGAACCTAAGGCCGGCTGGCATGAAAAAAATAGATAGCCGGC